>VMSU01000114.1 GCA_013792005.1 Desulfobulbaceae bacterium | reverse complement strand
TGTTGAATAGATCCTGAATCGCTGGTTTGGTCATGCCGACTACGAAGGCGTTGTCCAACTCCTGAGTCGCGGCTTTGACTGCATTCTGCAATTCGGTACTCAACTGCGCTTGGATCTCCTTTTCAAACCCTGGCTGGGCGACGTCTCCAATGGCGAAGACCTTTTTGTCGAAAGAACGGTTGCCGAGATCATCACTGACCATGGCGCTCAAACGGTTGGAACCGGGGTCGAAGGTGCCCAGAGGTTCGTTGCCGGTATTGAGATCGGCAGAGAGGTTGGTGATAAAGTGCGTGGAATCGATGGGGTAATCATAACGGCCCCCGGTATTGACGCCGTCGCCAGGGGTAAAGAGCTGTGCTGTGACATCAAGCACCTTGCCGTTGATTTCGACTCCTGTCATCTCCCGTCCGCTACAGGCGTGTCCTGTGACCCGAACCGGGGTTTCATCAAGGACAACATATTCCTCGGGGGAGTCGATGCTGACATCAAGACCACTTGAGGTGCCGCGATCTGCGATATCGTCGATCAGGCATTGTTCGTCCGGGGTGTTCGGGAAGGCGAAAAGTTGGCGAATGCTCTTGATCTGGAAAATATGCTCGCCACAGCCGAGGTTGCTCAGTCGCGCATCAATGATGTTCATGCCGGGGATGCTGACTGGTGAACTTTGCACTACCAGATCAGAGACGGTGACCGTTTGGCCGTTGATCATGAGAGAACCGGAGCATGGCGCTGAAAATGTGCACTTCGCCGGGTTACTGATACCTAAGCCGGCAAACAGATTGACCCCGTCCACCAAGACCTGGACCTTGCGGGTGTCGACTAAGGGGATTGCCGCATACAATCGGGTGGTGTCACCCTCTGATTTGGTCACTACCTTGCCTTCAGGTTCAAGAAGTTCGAGGAAGGGGATGTTAGAACAGAAGGCCTCGGCTTTCTTGTTGCCATCGTCATATTTGACATGAAGCACCGGGCGGGGAGCAAACACCTTGTGCTCGGAGCCGGTGGTTTGGACAATCCAGTCCTCCTTGTCCTTGCGACTGGCAAGCCGGGCGAGATCCCAGTTTTTTACTGGCAAGGTGGCAAGGATCTTACCATTTTTGTCCATCGCCAGGAGTTCAGTCGTCAGAGCATTGGGATTATTTTTGAGATCGGCATTAGTGAATACTAAGATCCGATGGAGGCCTACACAGCTGTCAAAGCCTGGATTTTTCTTGCCTTGGTAATAGGGCAGTGCGCAAGAAACAAGCAGGTCTGATGATCCACAGGATGGATCCTCCTTGTCGGTGGCGCCATCGCAGTCATTGTCGATGCCGTCTGAACAGGTGGCTCCGGTGGGGCCTTCAGTGCTGGCAAGACCGAGTATCGCGCTACACATTGTTTCTTGGCCTCCAGGTGCGCAAACGACCGTGCCGGTGGAGTAGCATTGGCCAAGGCCAGAGGAGCAAGACTGGCCAAGGTCGGGGAAGTCTTCGTCGATGAGCTTGTCCCCATCGTTGTCCTTGCCGTCGCAGACCTCAGCGGTTGTGCACCCCGGATCCTGAAGGTCGTAAAGATTGTCGCAGTCGTTGTCCTTGCCGTCGGTGCAGACGGCTTCACCTGGTTTGTTCTCGGCAACCGGAGTGCCGGGAGTGGCGCTGCAGGCGCTGGAGAATTTGTCGGCACAGATGTTGACGCCGGTTCGGAAACAGGCGCCTTCGCCAACATTACAGGATTTGCCGATGTTGAAATCTTCATCGATCTGCTCGTCGTAATCATCATCAAGGCCGTTGCACTGCTCGCCGAGAGTCGCGGTGCAGTCCGGGTCTGCTTGGTCTGTTAGCCCATCGCAGTCGTTATCAACCTCGTCATGGCATGCGGCTGTATACGCGGCTTCAGCTGCCGGTTTTTCCAGTCCGTCGATGCCATTGGGGGGCATCTGGCAGGTAACGTCGGTGTTATTGCTATTGCAGACGTAAGTCGATGCGGTGAAACAACACGACGAGCCATTGGTTGGTTCGGTACAGTTGTCGGGGTAGCCAATGGAACAAGGTTGGTTAAGCTGAGGGAAGTCGACAGCCCCATCGCAATTGTTATCGATATTATTGCCACAGACCTTGGCGGCGCCTGGATAACTTTGAGGATTTGAGTCATTGCATTCGCCACATTTCTGGCCGGTAACCAATGTGCAGCCGTTGCAAACAACGTAGCTATCATTGTCGTTGTCGACACAGTTGGCCGAGAATGCTTGGCTAGTGCCAAGAAGCATTATGGCGCTAGCCAGAACAGCCAGCCGAAGAAGATAGCGGGGGGTATGCCGGCAACTTCCCCGGGTGAAATTTTCAGGCTTCTTCATAAGTGGACCTCCTTTATTGTTCTAGCCGGATTACCCGGCGGCTTGCGCACTACCGCGCTTGGTGCGGCAGTGCGCCTCTTCTCAACGAGAAAACGCCTTTTTCAGGGGGCCAACTTATGGAAGTTCCTCCGGAATTTGTTGATCTACGATATCGTTTGGTGAATTGAATTCGATGACATTACTGCGCAGGTTGAGGAATCCGTCATTGTTAAAGATGCCGCCGCCATCAGCCGCGTCATTATAGGTGATGGTTGAACGTTTAATGGTCATGACATCGCTATCGCCGTTCCAGATGCCGCCACCCATACCTTGGGCGGAGTTAAAGGATAGTGTTCCGCTGGTCAAAAACAGCATGGAGTCGTCGCTTGCCAGTGCTCCACCGTTTTCCATGGCGTTGTTCCATTGGAAATCAGCGGTGGTGATGGCCATGATCGAATCTTCGTCATTTTCAACCGCGCCGCCATTGCCAATTGCCGTGTTGTAAGCAAAGTCGCAACCCTTGATAGTCATGATGCCGTCGCCTGCGTTTTCTACTGCGCCGCCATCGCAAAGGGCTTGATTATCTTCAAAGTGCATGTCCGTGAGCATGACGATGGCGCCACGATTGAGCAGTGCCCCGCCGTCTGCTTCATCCTCCGGTTTTACTATTGGACAGACAGGCGATTCGTTTTGTTCCTGTCTGGCGTAATACTCTCTTGGGCCGCCCATGGCGTTGCCACCGATGAGGGTCATTCCTTGCATAGTGACTACGCCTGGACCGTGGATGTCGAATATTCTGTCACCTTCGGGGCTCATTTTTTGATTGACGAGTCCTGAGGCATCAATGATGGTCTTGCCTTTGCCTCTGCCCTCAATCTGTAACTTGTCGACGATATCAAGGTCGCCTGTGTAGCCTGCTGATTCATTGCTATAGCCAGCGTAGGTGAGGGGGAACTTGCCCCAGCCGAGGGTGATCTTGTCGGCCCCGGGCAGGGCATTGGCTTCCATGACCGCTGCGCGTAACGAACAATTGAGCAAGCGTTTTCTTTCCGTAGTCTGGATGGCCCGGCAAATACCATCACCGGGGTTGTCGTCTGGAAGATCCAACCTCAGGTTAACCTGGAAGGTTGCTGCACCGGCTATACTGACGAAGCTGGCAACAGTGGCCATGACCAAGGTTCCGATACCCAGTTTCACTAACCCCTTACGCATCACCTTTTTGCTTCTGTTCAATTTTTTAATCATCTTCGTCTCCTCATTTTGGCTTTCGACAGAGAACAGGCGCTGCTCTTGTGCAAGGCCATTCTTTCTGCCGGAATTCCATATTTGCGTTATTTTTTCATCTCCCTGGAGCTGTTATAATACTTTGTAATACAACATCATTATTATATCAGGTAATATAAAATTGACAATCTCGCAAAAAGTCACGGGATGGCTAAGTAAAAAGGCCGACATACAAGGCGCAGTGTGTTTTTGAGAATGAGGCCACACATATGGTATGCCGAATGAACAAAAATGCGCTGCAACGCAGTAGGGCGGACTTTTTGCGACGCCATCAAAATTGCTTATTGGCAGGACAGTTGCAACGTTAATAATTAGCAAATACCTATGAATCACCTCCAGGAATTCACCTATTGATAATTATTAGTAGTAGTATGTGATGAGACGTTGTGTCAAGGTAAATTTGAGTATGTTCTAAGATATTATTTGGAGGTAATCATGTCCTGGATAAGATCCCAGAAAACGTCTGACACGCGGCGGGTGTTTGATGCGAGCGGGGATGTTTGTCACTTTTTTTGCGATAGTAAATCCTTAATGGCGGCAAAAGGATTATATGTAGCCGTTTGTTTTTTTGTGTCACCAGTATCTGGGCTGTTGAGCCAATCAGCGTCTAGGGAGCGGGAGTGTGCATTGTCGTGACAGTAGAGACATAACAGCTCCCAGTTGCTGCCATCCGGAGGGTTGTTGTCGTGATTATGATCCTTGTGATGAACCGTGAGTTCACGCAGTTTCTTGCCGGTGAACTCTCGTCCGCATTTTGCACAAATCCAAGGGTGAATTTGTAACGCTCGCTCTCGATATGTTTTTTTCTTGAGGTCTAGGGCGCGCTGTTCTTCTGTTACTAATCGAACATTATTCTGATTCTGACTTGGTTGGGTTTTATTATTTGGCATATTTTTGACCCTCCATTAAAGTGGGATGAAGTGGGACTAGGAGTTAGTTGGAATTATGGAATAATAACGTAAGGTCGTGAGAATTTGGATCGATTTATCATCTTTTCATTAGAATTATGTCGATGTCCGACAGTTCCTATATTATCTTATCACTGTTGAATGATCAGGGAATTTATTTGTTTGCGGGGCGCTCGCTACGTTCGCTTAGTTGTTATGGGGCTGCTCACACACCGAAAGTATAGTTCGCAACCCCATTTCGCGCAGGTAAGCGACCGAAGGAAGACTCCGGCTGGTGTGCCCTGAAATCGCTTACAGTTCTGAAGTAGAGTGCAGTTTCTAGTCGCTACCCTATGATCACTTACCATAATATAGCTATGCCATTCAGTGCTTAGGTTGTTGATATCTCTTACGTTTATAATAATCAGTGTGTGCTGAGAAGTGAAGAATTTGGAAAAATGCGCCTCTTAACTTCAAATTTTTCTGAAAAATTAAATAGTATGAGTATGAGAACTAAATCCATGACAATCATAGCCCGTCATCCTGCAATAAGGTTTTTTCTGCTGCTTTGTCTTTTTGTTTTGCTGCCAATTGTCGGCGATACTGACCAATCTTCCCCCACCAAAGTCTTTGTTATTCCGGTGACCGGCGAGGTGGAGCCCGCCATGGCGGCCTTTATCAAGCGGGCTACACAGGATGCCGCTCGTGTCCAGGATTCACTGATTGTTTTGGAACTTGATACCTTTGGAGGGAGAGTTGATGCTGCGCTGACTATTGTGGATACTATGATCAATAGTGATCAGCATCGAACCATCGGTTTTGTGAAAACCAAGGCTATCTCGGCCGGGGCGCTGATCGCCCTTTCTTGTAATGATCTGGTCATGCGACCCAGCACCACCATCGGTGATTGCGCGCCCATCACTTACTCCAACGAAGGGCCGAAGATGTTGGGAGAGAAGTTTCAGTCACCTCTCAGGGCTCAGTTCCGTTCTTTGGCTCGGCGCAATAACTACCCACCTACCTTGGCGGAAGCGATGGTTACTTCCGAGAAGGAGGTTTATGCCGTGATGGGCCATGATGGTGAAACTCGTTATCTTGACAGTACCGAGTACGAGGACCTGCCACAGCCTGAGAGGGATAAAATCACCTCAAAAAAAACGGTGGTTGCCAAGGGTGAACTTCTCACCATGGATAATGCCGAAGCCCAGGTTTTGGGGTTTTCAAGGATGACTGCCAACTCGGTTGAGGAGATGCTGCACGGCTTCGGAATAGAAAATTATGAGATTGTCCGTCTTGACCAGAACTGGTCCGAGACCATGGGGCGGTTTATTGCCAGTATCTCCCCCATCTTGTTGATGATCGGTCTGGCTGCGCTCTATGTCGAAATCAAAGCGCCTGGCTTCGGCCTTCCTGGCATTGTCGGAATTATCACTCTGGGTCTTGTCTTTCTTAATCAGTATCTGGTGGGGCTTGCCAACTACACGGAACTGCTTTTTGTCGTTCTGGGAGTGGCACTTCTGTTAATGGAGATCTTTGTCTTTCCTGGCTTTGGAGTTGCCGGGGCCACGGGTCTTTTCTGTATCTGTCTCGGCATGATTCTCTCCTTTCAGGATTTTGTAGTCCCTGATCCCTCTTTGCCCTGGCAAGCGGAG
>VMSU01000113.1 GCA_013792005.1 Desulfobulbaceae bacterium | reverse complement strand
TTCTTAACCCGGCGCCAAAACGCATCGCTTTGCGACGCCGGGTTTTTTTTCAAACGCCATGACACAAGGGCCATTCCGCCAAGAACATCCGTACCTCTTTGGACTTATCGTCTTAGGAGCCATGGGTATGATCTTTTGGGCCGGAGTGGCTTTTTTCATTATGAGGCTGATCCCTCAGGGCGACAGGGACATCTTCTCCTCCAAGAACGGCATAGGGGTTATTAACCTGCACGGGGTCATGATGTCATCAGAAGAAGTCCTGGCAGATTTACAGGAGTTCCGCCAGAACAAACACATCAAGGCCGTTATCGTCCGTATCGACAGCCCTGGTGGCGCTGTTGGAGCGGCTCAGGAAATATATCAAGACATTCAGCGCACGGCACAAGTCAAACCGGTAATCGCCTCCATGTCTTCAGTGGCTGCATCTGGTGGTTATTACGCCGCCCTCGGGGCCAGTTCCATTTTTGCCAACCCTGGCACCATGACAGGGAGCATCGGGGTCATCATCCAGTTTCCCAATCTTGAGAAGATCCTTGACAAGGTCGGATACCAATCTGAAATAATCAAGAGCGGGCTCAATAAAGACATCGGCTCAATTACCAGGGCGATGACTCAAGATGAACGAAAACTGCTCCAGGACATGATAGATACGGTCCATAACCAATTCATCCAAGCCATCGCCGACAGCAGAAAACTTCCTATCGATACAGTCAGGCCCCTGGCCGATGGCCGCATCTTCTCTGGGAGTCAGGCCAAGGAATATGGGCTGATCGACAATTTAGGTAACTTCACCGATGCGGTTGACATGGCCATGGAACTTGCCGGATTGGGTGGCGAACAACCGGAATTGATCTACCCGAAAAACAAAAAATTTTCGATCTTGGATTTCCTGGCAAGTGAGCAAAGCCAGAGCCTCATCACACTGCTGCTCTCCAAATCACCGCGACTGATGTACCAGTGGTAACTCCCTCTTCCGTAAACCGTCGGACGGTACGGTCATTGGTCGCAAGTAGCTGGCAGCTCGCTGCTGGTGACTATTTAAATATCGTAATCGTTCATCAGAAGCGTTAAACGTGCGGACTTCACCGGACTGTAAACGTTCACCGGGTGCCCCAGATGCGCGACCAAGTCAATTATTTTCGAGTAATTTTATAAAATAAGGAACGGGATTACCGATGCTTAAAGGTGACATAATCGAGAAAATTAGCGCGGCCATGCCCGATGTGCTAAAAAAAGATATTACTCAATCGATCGACATTATTATCGATACCATGAACAAGGCATTAGCCAGCGGTCGCCGAGTCGAAATCAGAGGTTTTGGTTCATTCAGCATCCGTCAGCGCCTACCCAAAATCACCAAGAACCCCAAGACGGGCGCGGAGATGAACATCCCGCAACGCAATACCATGCACTTCACGATGAGTAAATCATTGAAGTATCCGCTGATCGACAGCACAAACCAAGACGAAAAACCGTAAAAAACTGACTCCTCTGCTAACCAGTGACCATATTACGAATCTTGACAAGTCTCATTAACTGTCAACCGCAAACCTGTAACCTATACGTTACAGAGGGCGCTACTCAATACGCTTCAAACTGACTGATATCTCCTTTCCCCCGGCGGATAATTTCCGGATCAGGACCAACGAGTGAGATAACACTGGAAGGTTCGGGATACACAGGGCCTCCGTCAATAATGATATCAACCAAGCCGCCAATCCTCTCTTCCAGAAAAAAGGCCTCGGCCATGGGCAGATTATCATCAAACGTAGCAGAGGTGGTCAGAATAGGGTTCCCCAAGGCCTCAATCAGGGTACGACAAATAACATTGTCCGGAACCCTGATGCCTACAGTTTTCTGCTTGCTGGTCATGATCTTGGGCACAATTTTCATGGTGGTCAGGACAAAAGTATATGGCCCCGGCAGATTTTTCTTCATCAGTCGATAAGCTGTATTGGAAATGTGGCAATAGGTGCTGACATCCTTGAGGCTGGAGCACATAAAGCTGAACGGCTTATCATTTGGCCGCCGCTTCAGCTGATGAATCCGTTTAACCGCCTTCTGGTTGAAAATATCACAACCAATCCCGTACATCGTGTCAGTAGGATAACAAATAACCGCACCATGTCGAAGCGCTTCCACCACTTGTCCAATCAGACGGGACTGAGGGTTAATAGGATTAATGTCAAGCATAATAGATTCCACGAGAAATGTGTCTGCGCACAAGCGCCAATCGCCTCTGAACCATCACGCGAAACACACTCGTTCGCGCAGTACCCAATCGATAAGTATTCTCCAGAGTCAGCTTACGGCTCTATACTCTTTTATTGCCGAAAATCAATGACCTAGCCTGACTACACGAGATCCTAACCTCATAGCAGTTCGCCCGCCAACCATTCGAGCAGGGCTAATAAACCAATTTCCCATAATAAACTCAATAAAGTCTTTCATTTCTTGGTCAGAATATTTTAGAATGAAAAAATTCAGCGAACAATTTCCCACAGGAGTGACCGCCCCCATGCATGACAAAATCCTTGAAGATGCCTATACCTTTGATGATCTGCTTCTGCTCCCGCTCGCATCCGATGTCCTGCCCTCGGATGTCGATCTCGCCACCAACTTGACCAACAGCATTCGTCTCAATATTCCTTTGATCAGCGCCGCCATGGATACCGTGACTGAACACCGAACCGCCATCATCATGGCACGTGAGGGGGGCATCGGCATCATTCACAAGAACATGAGCATTGAGGAACAAGTAAGAGAGGTCCAACGGGTCAAAAAATCCGAGTCTGGGATGATTGTCGATCCGGTGACGGTTGAAGAAGACAGTACCGTGGCCGAAGTCAAATTCATCATGGATCAGTACCGTATTTCCGGGGTTCCGGTACGTCGAGGTCCTAAACTGGTAGGAATCGTCACCAACCGTGACCTACGTTTTGTCTCGGACCCCGACCTCAAGGTCAAAGAGGTGATGACCAGCTCCAACTTAGTTACCGCCAAGGTGGGCATTACCCTTGAACAGTCCAAGGCCCTTCTCCACGAGCACCGCATCGAAAAGCTGCTGGTGGTGGATGACGCAGGCAACCTCACCGGCCTGATCACCACCAAGGATCTCGAAAAAATCAGACGCTATCCCAACGCTGCCAAAGATGCCATGGGCCGCTTGCTGGTCGGAGCAGCCGTCGGCGTCGGCAATTGCCTGGCCAGCACTGAGCAATTGATCAAAGCCGGAGTCGATGTCGTAGTTCTCGATTCGGCCCACGGCCACTCCAAAAACATTATCAATGCCCTGAAAGATCTAAAAGCGGCTTTCCCAACTCTCCAGGTCATTGCCGGTAACATAGCCACACCTGAAGCAGTTGAGGCCTTGGCCAGAGCCGGAGCCGACTGCGTCAAGGTCGGTGTTGGCCCAGGTTCCATCTGCACCACCCGCATCGTTGCCGGAGTAGGAGTCCCCCAGATGACAGCCATCTACAACTGCGCCATGGCGGCAGGAAAATTCGGCATCCCGGTGATTGCCGACGGCGGCATTAAATTCTCTGGCGAACTGACCAAGGCCATTGGCATTGGCGCCAACTCAATCATGGTCGGCAGCCTCTTTGCCGGTACAGATGAGACTCCTGGCGAGACCTTCCTCTATCAAGGCCGCACCTACAAAGGCTATCGAGGAATGGGTTCCCTTGGCGCCATGAAGCAGGGCTCAAGCGACCGGTATTTTCAGGACGGGGTCGAAAGCCCGTCCAAACTGGTCCCAGAAGGTATCGAAGGAAAAGTCCCTTATCGTGGGCCGATCTCCGACACAATTTACCAATTATTGGGCGGTCTGCGCTCCGGAATGGGGTATGTCGGTGCTCGCAATATCGAAGAACTGCGCCAGAAAGCTAAATTTGTTCGCATCACCTCGGCAGGGCTTAAGGAAAGCCATGTCCACGACGTAATCATCACCAAAGAAGCCCCCAACTACCGGATGGCCTAACCCATCCGGCGCTCCACCCCCTGTAACCATTGCCCCCCTGATACCATGGACATCCATAGCGAAAAAATTCTGATCCTCGACTTCGGTTCCCAGACTACCCAGCTCATCGCCCGCCGCATCCGAGAGCAAAAAGTCTATTGCGAAATCCACCCATACAACCTCTCCTTGGAGCGAATAAAAGCCATAGCCCCAAAAGGTATCGTGCTCTCCGGCGGCCCCAAGAGTGTCTATGACCAAGATGCTCCCAAAAGTGACCCCGCCCTATTCGAACTTGGCATCCCGGTTCTTGGTATCTGCTACGGCGTTCAACTCATGACTGTGCAGTTTGGTGGCCGGGTTGAAAAGGCCGTTAAACGCGAGTTCGGCAAGGCCTATCTGGAGATCCAGAACACTGCCGGCATCTTCGCTGGAATGGAAACCGGACATGCCGAATATCAGGTATGGATGAGCCATGGCGACAGAATCGAAGAGATGCCGGCAGATTTCATTATTACCGCCCAGAGCGCCCACTCGCCCCAGGCGGCCATCCGCCATAGAGACAAACCCTTTGTCGGCGTTCAGTTCCACCCAGAGGTAGTTCATACCCTGATCGGAACTGATATTTTGCGAAACTTCATCTTCGGCTTATGCCACTGCCAACCACAGTGGACAATGCAATCATTTGTCGACGCAAATATAGCCGCAATCAAAACGAAAGTTGGTCAAGGCCGAGTCATCTGCGCCTTAAGCGGCGGAGTAGATTCATCGGTGGTTGCCGCTCTAATCCACCGGGCCATAGGTGATCAGTTAACCTGCATTTTTGTCGATAACGGGCTGATGCGCACCGGAGAGACCGAAAGTGTGCTGCGCTTTTTCAAGGAAAAGACCGGATTGAACGTCATCCACGTCGATGCCCGCGCGTACTTTTTAAGCGAGTTAGAAGGGATCAGCGACCCCGAAGTCAAACGGAAAAAAATCGGTTATGGCTTCATCAAGATCTTCGAGGAAGAAGCCAAAAAATTCGGCGACGCCAAATTTCTGGCTCAGGGGACCCTCTACCCCGATGTCATCGAGAGCGTCTCTTTTGTGGGCGACACCGTGATCAAATCTCACCACAATGTCGGTGGCCTGCCTGAGATCATGAAACTTGATCTCATCGAACCTTTGCGGGAACTCTTCAAAGACGAGGTGCGGAACCTCGGGTTGGAACTTGGCCTGCCCGAAGAGGCTATCTATCGGCAGCCATTCCCCGGACCAGGACTTGCCATTCGTGTTTTAGGAGAAATCAGCGAAAGCCGGCTCACCATCCTCCGTCAGGCTGATGTCATAGTCCTTGAGGAGATGAAACGTTCGGGATATTACCGCAAGACCTGGCAATCTTTCGCTGTCCTTCTTCCTATTCAAACCGTGGGTGTCATGGGAGACGAACGCACTTATGAGTACGTTATCGCGCTGCGCTGTGTCGACAGCATTGACGCTATGACCGCCGACTGGTCTAAACTGCCATACGACATCCTCGGGAATATTTCCAATCGAATTATCAATGAGGTTCGTGGCGTCAACCGGGTGGTGTATGATATCTCATCCAAACCGCCGAGCACCATCGAGTGGGAATAGGCCCCACACTCCCATAAGCCGGGGACCGGGGACCAGTTCATCAACTCAGACTTGCCACACCTTGGGGTAGGGTACCCTAAGAGTGTCATGCTCCCCCTTCGTGAGCGCTGGATTTCAATCCAGGTGCGCAACAGCATTTGTTGCGCACCATACGGACTGCGCCCCTGCTGAACGCTTGTGGCCCAACACGTAATCGTTCACCAGAAGCGTTGAACGTACGGATTTCACCGAACTGTAAACGTTTACCGGGTGCCCCAGATGCGCGATTTTTATTGACCCGCTTCGTCGGTCAATAAAGCGGTCTGCTCATGTGCTAGTTGCACATGAGCAGACCGCTGACAAAGCAGATGGGGTGCCCGGTGAACGTTTACCCCAACACAACACCCAATTAAGGGAGGGAAGTTATGCCTGAAAATGAGACACCCTTTGCCAACAACACGGTAAAGGATCTGACCCAGGCCCATCATTTGCTCAAGAACATCTCCCTGATCATCCAGATCCTCAATGAAGAAAATGTCGATTTAAACACCAGCCTCAACCGAATACTCTCCCTCCTGCTGGAATATCTTGGAGTGGAACAGGGATCAATCATGGTCCTCGAAAAACGGATGCTGGTCGTTGCCGCCGCTACCAGGACCGATCTTATCGGCAAGAAGCAACCTATTGATGACAGTTCCATCGCAGCCTGGGTAGCTCGAACCGGGATCCCTATCTTTATTCCGGACATCTCAAAAGATGAACGTTTTCCTGCCAGAAGCGGCTTCTACAAAAAAAATGCCGTCCTCTCCGCCCCTATCCTGCAGAATAAAAAACTGTTAGGGGTCATCAACGCTACTGATAAAGGTGGCGACAAGGACCTGCTCAAAGAGGATATCGCCTATCTCCTCGACTTCAGCAGCCTGATCATCTCCATCCTGGTCCAGAAGAAGATGCAGCAGGAACTCCAACGGCAACGCAATATCTTAAAGAAAAAAAACCAGGAGTTAAAACTCCAGGAAAAATTACGAGACGACCTCTACCGCCTACTGATTCATGACCTCAAGACTCCCTTGGCCGAAGTGGTCGCCAACCTTGACATCCTCTCCTATTCCATTAAGGATGAGAATCGAGAGTTCCTCGAATCTGCCCAGATTGGTTGCGACCGAACAGTGAGGATGATCAGCAACCTGATTACCATCAACAAAATCGAAGATGGGAAGATCAAACTTTCCCTTGAGGATGTCAGTATCCCAAGCCTCCTGGATGAGGCACGAAGCGCCATCACGGGTCTAGCGCGGATCAAGGATGTCAGCATCATCACTAAAATTGCCAATGACCTGCCATCTTTGTTTATTGACCGCGTGTTGCTGCTCCGTGTGCTCCAGAACCTGCTGACCAACTCCCTCAGCTATACCAAGGAGGGCACACATATTACGCTTGGTTGCCGTCTTTTGCCAGGCAAGAAAAAGCAAATCGATTTTTTTGTCCAAGACCAAGGCTCTGGTATCGCCAAAGAGCAGCAGAAGTCCATCTTTGATAAATACTCACGCATTTCCACTCAGCAAGATGCTCTGGTAGGGACTGGACTTGGCCTATATTTCTGTAAACTGGCGGTCGAGTTGCATCATGGCATCATCGGTATTGACAGCTCTCCAGGGCATGGATGCACATTCCACTTCACCCTACCGGCAGAGTAACACCAGATTTTCTCCTTTAAACTCAGCACCGCTACTGCGAGACGCCATGAGTACCATAGATCCCAAACAGTTAACATTTCTCATCGTCGACGATATTGACAATATGCGTCGTTCCATCCGGGCCATGTTAAAACTCATCGCCTTTGGCAAATCCTATTGCGAAGCGTGCAACGGCAAAGAGGCCTGGGCGATACTCAACAACAAAGAGACTACAGTTGATTTTATTATCTCCGACTGGAATATGCCGAAGATGAATGGGACCGAACTCTTGAGCTTAATCCGTTCATCTAAGAAATTAAGAGATATCCCCTTCCTGATGATAACCGCCGAGACCAACCAAAGCATCGTCGCCGAAGCAGCGGAAAACGATGTGGATGCCTACCTGACCAAGCCCTTCGTCACGGCCACCTTGGAACTTAAAATCAAAGAACTCCTCAATCAAGCCTCCAACCCCAGTCCGTTAGCCCAACTTCTCAAGAGAGCAGAAGAGTTCAGTGAAAAAGGGATGCTTGATGAAGCGATCGAATGCATCTCCCTGGCCGTCAAAAGTAACCCCCGATCATCAAAGCCCTTACGCGAACTCGGGCGTCTCTACCTCAAAAAAGGCTTCACCGACAAAGCCTTACTTTGTTTTCAACGAGCCAGCGACCAAAACCGTCTCGACATCCCATCGCTCCAATACCTTGGACAAATTTATCTCAAAATGGGCGACTCCGAAAAAGCCATCACCTATTTCACCAAGGCCCTGGACTTAAGCCCGCGCAATGCCGACCGAGCGTTCAGGGTGGCATCCCTGCTCTTAGACCGCCAGAAACTCCCCGAGGCCGAAAAAATATTCCGTTCAATGCTTCGAAACAGCCCCGAGGACATTGATCTGGCCACAGAAATCGCGGATACCTCCCTCAAACACGACCTGTATGAATTTGCCAGCAAGACTTACCGCTCGGTGCTTAATGCCGCCCCTGACCGCCAATTTCTAAACAAGAAACTTGGGCACGCCCTGGTCATGGCAGGTCACCCCCGTGAGGCCATTGAAATTTTAGAAAAAGTAGCGCCCAAATTCCCCAATGACGCAGACCTGCTCATCAACCTGGCCCAGGCCTACTTTGATATCAATCTGAAAATAAGGGCTGATCAATTGGCAATCCGAGTCCAACGCCTCGACCCGCAAAATGCCAGAGCCCAGGCCATCATTGAAAAATGCCTGTAAGCTTCTAAAATTCTGTAAGTTATCACAAAAGCAGATCCAAACACCGGCTAACTCATGTGAGCTGACTGTTCCAGCACCCGACCAATAAGAGACAAACACAGCTCAACCGTTATGGATGCCACCACACTCCTCGCAATTAAACCCTTGCACTACCAGGGACAGCAGCTCCTCAAAGAGTGCTGGCCAACTCTTGTCCAGGAACTTCGCACAGCCCTTCAAACTTTTGGGTTCGAAGAAGAAGAGAGTACCGACGCCCTGTTACTTTTTTCATTCAATCACCCATATTCCGCGATCACCACAACCAACAATCAGACGAACACAATTCACCGTAATTTCACCAACCAACTTAACGGAAGTCACCTTCCCCTTCAGATCATCATTCATTTGCCAAGTGGTGATGAAATCAATTCTCCTTTCCGCAATCCAGACGCCAAACTTTGGGAGATGGTGGAAACAGAAACCATCTACATCACCAAGGCATTAAAATCAGTTTGGGACAAACTGATGGCAAAGACCAAACTGCCATCAACCATTCTCAGTAACGAAGGGGATGGTCTATTCAAGGTGATGATGCCCGAACACGAATCCATCACAGCCGAAACCATTCTCGCCGACCGCAATCTGCCGACTCATGGTAAGGGACAGCCGTGTTTCTACTGTGGCATGCGCAGCCATCGTCCCAATAAATGCCCCAGCAAACTACTGACCATGGAACATTACGGGCTTGCCTCCGTCGGCTACCTACCCTTCGATCAAATTGCTGCAGCTTTCCACAAGGCCTTCACCAATGTAACTGCCGTAACCAAACACCTGACAGAAGGAATCACCCCGACAGAACTCCGAAAAAGTCCAGTCCTGATGATCTTCGTCTCCTTTTTCGACATTTATCGTATCTATCAGCCTCGCTTTCTCTCAGCCATTGCCTTTTCCCGATTCAGTAAATGGCAGGCCACATTCAAGATTGAGCCATTGCAACTAGACAACAAAAACTTGCGCCTCGGACTTGACTGCCTTCGAGTTGGTAAATATGAGCAGGCTGAAGAATTATTGATGCGGGAGTGCCACACCCGATCCCCCCGACGATTTTCAGCAACCATAGGCATAGCCTTTATTTATCTTGAGCAACGGGGCTTGGCGAACATGCGTAGCCACCTGGAACTTGCCAAAGCATTGGCCACCCAACCCAAAGAGTATATCTATATAGACCTCCTTCTGTCGCGATTCTATGACCTTATCGGCGAAGTATGGAAGGCACGGGACATTATCAAGAACGTCACCACTGCCCAGCTGGACTGCCCTGACGGCTTCTACCGCAAGCTGCAACTTGAAGCCAAGGAGAATTTCAACGCAGAGGCTTGCCAGTTATTACGAACATTGATGATCGATCAACGAAATCTCTTCATGGCTTCCCTGATCGACCCTGAGTTAATTCCGATTCAAACCAAGGTAGAAGCGCTCCTGTTAAGCCAGTATGCAACTATCACCAACAGCGCCCAGGAATCCATAACCCAAGTTGAAAATGAACTAGAAGAACTCAATACCTGGTGCGACAATCTCGACCCACAAATTCAGGCATCGCAAAACAGCTTTGACCTTCTTTCTCAACGCCTGCAGCAGAAGAGCTATTTCGGGATGCTTGATATCGAGCGTAAGGCAAAGGTACTGCTTGCTGCCCTCCGCCAGATCAGAGAAGAAAAACTCAACGACCTTTATGACCAAATCGCCAAGGCAAAAACCTTATTGGGAGAGTATTCCCGTTTCTGGGCAGGATACCAGTATCAGATATTTTTCAAGAACTTCACTCAACACCTTATCGTCTTGGAAAAGCCACTGAAGGAGGCGGGAGAACTGGTCAAGAAGGGAGAGGGAACTTCCTATCGAAGGGCCATAGAACTTCTCCAAACAACGGAAAAGATCCTGGCAGAGTTAGCTCGGCAACAACTCCGAATGAACAGGACAACCTTAGTCTGCGATAGTGGGATCAGCTTCGCCAGAAACCTGGCAATAGCTGAAATTGTGGGAATTATCATGACGACCACCGCTGTCTTTGGACTAGGACAACTTCCTGAAGAAAATGCGCTGAAAGGATTAGCTGCCTTTGCCAATGACCCAATCTTTCAAAAAAAGGTTACAACCCTGACTGTCTTTCTGATTGCCCCTATACTGGCCTTGTCATGGACTATCAAAAGCCAACTTCGGGCGTAACTGCACACGTTGCTGCTTAAGTCTAGACACAGAGCCCGAGAAACCTGACGCTCTCACTAAACCCCATTCTTTCGATCCCCTATTCAAAGACTACTCGGTTTCGCCCCTGATGTTTGGCGGCATATAATCTTTTGTCCGCTGTAAATACCAGTTGGTCTGCCGACAGACTTTTGGCCTCTCCCAACTGAGTTGCCGAAACCAGACCGATGGAAACAGTAATCGGAATCACTTGACCTTGGTAGACAAAGCGTGCTTTCTCCACCTGCTTGCGCAAGCGCTCAGCAAACTTAAGCCCCAAGGAGATGTCTCCGATGGTAAAACCATAGAACTCCTCACCACCATAGCGGCCAATCTCATCCTGCTTTCGAGTGGTTGCAGTCATCACTTCAGCCAGACTGACCAAGATGTAATCTCCGGCAAGATGCCCATAGGTATCATTCACCTTCTTAAAGTGATCAACATCGATCATCATCAAAACAAAATCATCAATATTACTCCGCTGAAAATTCCCAATATTGACTTCAATCATCCGGTCAAGAATTGATCGCTTAGGGAGCCTGGTCAACTCATCAATATAGCCTATTTTCTCAAAGAGGTCTTTGAGGTCCATTTCTTTCGACACGTCAGTCAGAAACCCCAGCGACAAGCAGATCCCGTCATCATCGAAATGTTCTATCGTCGCCTGATCCTTAAGCCAGATATGTTTATCATCACTTATCCTGACTTTATAAATGGCTTCAACCTCCCCACTCGTCTCGACCTCATTGCGAAGTCCTTGCCAGGAACCACGCAACTCATCACGGGTGATAATTTTCTCTTCCACCTTCTGATCTTTATCCGTATAGCGGTACACACGACGATCAATGATAGCGCCCCTCAAGATATTGGCTAGACTATGGCGGTCGCAACGCAGAAGCTCACAAAATCCATCGTCGGCAAATTCATACCAGATCACCCGATCATCGTACTTCCAGGCGCAGAGGTAGGGAATGACAGGAGGATTGATTCGGGAAATTTCCTGCAAGGTATCAAGTCGTTGCCGAACCCGATCTTTCAATCCTTCTGAATAGTTACCACCCAAAATCCCAGCAGAAGCCATGATTCGTTCGATAGTGATACTTTTTTGCATATTCTCGCCTCAGTTCAACATTTTCATCATTTTTCCCCATTAGCAAAAATTACTCAGGTTAATTTTTCTCCCCAAGAACAACAATATGACCTACCGGAAGACTCCTCATAAACCAAAGAAGATCGTCATGAAAAATTCCTGTAAACAACGGAAGCTCTTTCATGGTATCGCTGACGTACCAATTGAGACGACCATTATCCTGTTTATTTTCCCCACCGATATAGGCAACCAGGATGTCATCGGTCGTTACCATAGAACCAATCATCAACAAGGACTGGAGGATCTCCTGCCGGTTCGCATGGTTTCCTGTCAACATCATGGTTTTGGTATTTCTGCACTTATCCTCAACCGCCTTCCTGATCAGTTCTGCGTCTTGAACTGCTGCCAAGGGGGTCCCATTAAGGTCCCGGCCTGAGGCAATAGCCAAGACATAGGTACTGCCTGTTGGGGCACAAACCGGGAAATCCAAATCATCACGGGTAATCACCGGAGTCTGTTCCCCCTTGGAAAGACTCTTGATGGCTTGAGCTAAATATCCATGAAGCTCACTCGCGGTGACCGTGCCATCCTTGTCCCAATCACCATCTCCACCCATGGCGTTGGCAAAGGTGTAAGCAAGCAGGCCATGCCCAAGAGCGCCGCCCTTATATGGCAGACCCTGGCCACTGGCAGCCACGTCCATCACCCCCCGCGACTGTTGTCCGGATTTGCTACTCAACCCGGGCGCCGGAACTCCCTTCTTATCCGCTTCTGCTGGGGAAGTATTCGACTCAGACGATGCCCCAGCCACTTCTTTCGTCTTATCCTCTCCAGCCTCTTGCTGAGTCTCGGCGGGTTGCCCCTTCGGTGTAACCTCAGTTCCAATATCTGCAAGCGGCAAGGTAATTTCCTGAGTGGCAACTGTAATTGCCCCCCCGTCATCGGATACAGTCAACAAGACGTTATACTGGCCATCTGTTGAAAAATCATGGGTCGGGCTTGAAGCGCTCGAGGCGCCCCCATCCCCAAACTCCCACTCATAGAAGTAGGGTTCCTTGCCCCCGGTGACTGTTGCCGTAAAACGAATCGCCAGAGATTTCCCTGGCGTCGATGCTCCGGTGAAGACAGCGGTCAACCCCCTGTTTTTCGCCGTGGAATCCACGCGAACACAAAGGACATAATAGGGATTTTTTTTGCTGTAAGCATACGTATTACCATAAAAAAAGTTGACATACTTGGCAGATTCAGCGCTGGTCGCACTACCAGTCGCCGACCAGTAGTATGAAGGCTTAACCGCAAAAACAGGGTCTATTGTTGGCGATTGCTTGGTGTCAATCAAAGCCTCCAACTGATGAGACTCTGGGAGCATCCAGTCAGTGTGGCCAACTAATTCCAACGATTCACAATATGACAACGCTTCTTCCCAGGAACGCTGAACACCATCATCGGTCTTTTGCCACAACAGTCGCTGCGTGGTATCGGAGATTGTACCATCCTGATTATCGATAAAGTTACCAGCCGCAAGGACCACACAGGGCAACAACAACCCCAGAAGAAACAGGCCTGCCACCTGAGTTATCTTTAACAATCGAGACATAAGTCATCCTTATTAAGTATTCTTGCGTCAGCGCCGAAAAAAATCCATATTGATCGTGACATACACCACATCAAACCTTTACCGATACTACCCCCTAGCTGATATTACAAAATCATAGCCCTGTCAATACAGGATTCTCCCAACCAAGCCAAACCAAACAAAATAGGGATTACAGCGACATTCACGACAGGACAAAGGGAGTACCAGGTGTCAAAATCACCACCTGGACGGCGGTCACCTCCTCAACTTTTGCCGCCCATGCCAAAGGGTCCTGCCTAATCACTGGGAATGTGCTGAAATGGATGGGAATCACCTGCTTCGGCTTGATAAATTCTACTGCCCTCAAGGCATCGGCAGGACCCATGGTAAAATTATCGCCAATAGGCAAAATGGCGACATCAACACCGGTCTCGCCAATCAACTTCATATCGGAAAAAAGACCCGTATCTCCGGCGTGATATATGCTTTTACCTTCGATAGTGATGAGCAGACCACATGGATTCCCCCCATAACTCCCATCAGGCATGGAAGAACCGTGCAATGCCATAGTCAGTTGAAGCCTTCCCCATGGATAATCAAACCCGCCCCCAATGTGCTGCGCATGGGTATTCGAAACCCCTTGACGTGTCAGCCAATTACAGATTTCAAAATTGGCCGCCACGGTTGCGCCACAACGCTTGGCAATTGCAATCGTATCTCCAACATGATCTGCATGACCATGAGTCAGAAGGATATAGCTTGGATTGACCTCTCCGGGACCAACCGGGGCCGTGGCATTCCCTGTCAAAAAAGGATCAATCAATAATGACGCCTTCTCTGATTCTATCAAGACACAAGAGTGTCCATACCAAGTTATCTTCATTGCTCACCCCTCCAGATGCAGCAGGCATTAGAAATACATCCTTTTTCTGCCAGCTATCATAGCCTGATTTTACCCGGAGGCAATCAAAAGAAATATTTCAACCACCATTTTTCCTGGAATTCACATGGCAAAAATATGGTTCCTCCAACTGGAGTGCACTTTGCCTCATGAAGGGCATAAATTCTCAGCTTAAAAAACACGGCTCCTTTGCCATCACAGCATGAACAACGAAGAGAGGTCGGAACTTTTCTGATAGAAAAGACGATCTTCTCTTCCGAAAAGTGTATCCGGACATACTGATACCCTTTGATACCGAAACCATGATGAAGTAAACTTGTGGACCTAGCGGGCCTCCTTGCCAAAAGTTAACGAGATGACTCTTGGTTAAACAGTAAGCATGTCCACAATTATCATTTATCCTCCACTCACCAACAAAAAACCCGCCACTGACGACATGCTGTCAGGGCGGGTTTTTTGTTGAAGGTCAAACAAACGGCTCAGGACTGAAAAAAATACTCCTTTTCAGCCCCGCACTTCGGACAGACCCAGTCGTCGGGCAGATCGGCAAAGGCCGTCCCCGGCTCAACACCATTATCAATATCGCCAATCGCAGGATCATACACATAGCCGCAAGGGCACTCATACTTGTCCATTCACGTTCCTCCGTATTTTTTTGTACGTTAGTCTACATTTTCCATCAGTTTACCGCAGCAGAGCGGTACAGTATCACCGGCCTTAACATTCATATACTTATTACAAATTCCACAAACATAGGTGCAGTTTGTTGCTGATGTGGTCTCAGACCAGACAGTTTTTCCGCCATCACCACCTTCAATCACGAAACTAAGCTGATTTTTCTTGGACGGAATATACTCACCAATCGGAGCCAAGGTCTTGCTTATCCCAGCACAATCGATAATCTTTCGCCACAACACTTCCATTGCGGCTGTCTCTGCAGGCGTTTCCGGGACAAAATCAACCACATTTTTATCAAGTGAAATTTTCATGCTCCCTCCTCTTAATTGATTAATGTATCTTGCATCTCACTCTTTCTACCCTTGAGATTATCGCAGGATGGGATGCCAGGTTAGCTGTATTCAACCCGACCGTAAGAGCAACCAGACACCTAATGTCATGCCATACACCTATCACTACAATACAATCTTAAACTTATCTATGAACTTCAAGCACTAATAACACTAATGATAAATATTACTAATAATGTACTCAACCTATCTCTCCCTGTCAAGCACAGATTTCTGGCTATGGATGCAGAAAGACGGCCCCCCTCCATGCAGAACGCGAGGACAAAAAAAATTACCATTCCCGGATACCCCTCGCCACACTGAACCTGACCCAAGTCCAGCCAAAACGTAAACCGCTAACCGAAAACTGTCAACTTGAGTAATTACCAAATCACGACAGGGCTGGTCAACTCGTAAAGAATAAAGGTGACAAGAGTTGTATTGAGAATTATTATCAACCAATTTAAATGATCTACCTACCGAGGGCAAACTATGGAAGAAAAAAAAATTACTCTGGAAAAAACCTTAGACACCAAACAGGTGGCCTCTTTTTTGCGCCTGCTTGCCGATGAACTCGAAGGAAAATCAAGCTTCGAAGGTAATGAATTCGGGTGGCAACTGCATGGATTCAATAAATTAAAAATAGGTCTGATCAAAAAGGAAGGGGGCCACCTCTCATTGCGCCTCAAGATCAAGGATAGCGGCACCGCACCGCCTGCCCCTCCCTCTGAATTCACCGATATTGCCGAACAAGAGTATCGCCCCTTCAAACAGATAATAAAATCCACCTTCGCCCTGCTCACCTCATGTGCCAACCAAGGTCGCCTGCCTTCTCCTGAGTTACTGGTGAACTTCATGGACCAGTCCAGGAAACTCATTGCTTTTAAGGATTTTGGCGACATCTATTACGATGAGTACTGGCAGACATGTCAAGCAATGGAGCACGAGGTTAACAAGGGTGTTCTCACTGGCTTTCAAGAGAAATTAGCGGCGATTACTGACCTCAAGAAATCCTGTCATCACCGCTTCAAGTAACTCTAACCACCGCGTAACTATTCAGCACCACCACATCTGCTTCGCAGTCTCCCTGCGGTCGCTTAGCTGTCATAAGCCAGCTCACATAAACGGGCTATAGAGCTCGCGGGCTTATTTCGCACATTTGCAGCGCTTCCGAACAGTTACAGTTCCGGGTATCTGCTTATTTGGGGGCTGGAGCTGGATAATTACACCACCGCCATCCAGCACTCCAATCACCTTTCGCTAAATGGTTCATCCCTGTTAAAATCAGGAAGATACTCATCTTGGCTTGCCAACTCCTGAACAAAGACATTATCCAGGCCAAGATCAAGGGCATACTCAGTGACCTCATCATATTCCGATGACGTCAAAGTGCGGTTAATTACAGGATATTTACTGGCCCTGTATTGCGGAGAGTATTGAGACATCAGACTTATCGTCACATCCGGGGCACGTTCCGCCAGCAGACGGAGGCATTGACGGCTATTTTCCAGAGCGCCAGGCAGCACCAGATGCCGCACGATGAGCCCTCTCCGGGCAATCCCCTCCGAATCCACCTCAAGATGCCCAACCTGATCCAACATCTCACGCAGCACCCCGGATACGACATCGGCGTAGTCACTGACTCCGGAATACTGCCGGGCAAGTCCATTATTCATATATTTCACATCAGGTAAATAAATATCGACCAATCCACGGATGTGGCGCAGAGTCTCGACCGAATCATACCCATTGGAGTTATAAACCACCGGCAGAGCAAGCCCCTTGGCTCGAGCGGAAAGAATGGCATCTGCCATCTGCCAGACCATATGGGAGGGTGAAACAAAATTGATGTTGTGAGCGCCAACCGCCTGTAAGTTCAACATTGCCTCGGCCAACTGCTCCGTATCCATGTGCATAACAGAACTAACCTGAAACTTCTGACTGATCTGGTAATTTTGACAGAAGACACAGCGAAGGTTGCACCCAGCAAAAAAAATCGTCCCCGAACCGCGATTCCCGGATATCGGCGGTTCCTCGCCACGATGCAACCCGGCATAAGCCACCAGGGCCTGATGACCAACCCGGCAGAATCCCAGCTCGCCCGCCAGCCGATCCACTCCGCATTGCCGGGGGCAACAGCAGCAATGACTCAGCTGATGAACCAAACTCACCATCACCATACCCCCCTTACCCCTCGTCTGGCAGCAGATAGTCCTTCAATTTTTCCAGCAACAAATCAGGGACCTCCTCACCAGTAATCTGCCGCTTAACCTCAATCGACAAAGAGCAAAAAACCGCCATCCGCTCAGATCTAGACGTTACTGAGGAGGGCGGGGATGAATCGGACATGACATCTCTCCGTTAACCTTGGCTGGCGCCACAAAAAATAATGGGATGCCACGCACAATAACGTGCCTGCCATACGTTGGACACGTTATTATCTACCTTGCCCCGATAGACCCTCTGGATCTACACCACATGGGAAATCCACCGAGCACAAAACAAAAAAAGCCTATAACTAATTAAAGTTATAGGCTTGAAATTACCCATGGTGCCGAAGGCGAGACTCGAACTCGCACATCCATACGGACACTAGACCCTGAACCTAGCGCGTCTACCAATTCCGCCACTTCGGCACAAACGAAAGGCAATGTAGTTTTTTTAGGGCCATTTTGTCAAGAAGATTTAGCTTAAGTTCTAAAAAAACCCCACGCCCTACTGCCCATCAACACAAAAAGACCTTCCTTTCCTCGACGATAGGGGGTAATTTAGACCCCTTTGCCGCATCGCACCAATGTCCATTACCAGCCAACATCAATGCAATGAAAATCCACACCGACCTCGACGACATCACCCACCCCTTTACCAGACCATTTGTGACCATCGGCAACTTCGACGGCGTTCACCTTGGTCATCAGATTCTCTTCAGTGAAGTGGTGAATAAAGCCTATCTGGCCAAGGGCACCAGCGTAGCCATCACCTTTGCCCCCCACCCCCTGAAGGTGATCCGTCCCGATATCGGCATCAAGCTCATCTCCACCTGCGAACAAAAACGTGAGCTTATCGCTATGGCCAATATCGATGTCCTGATCATCATCCCATTCACCAAGGATTTCGCCCATATGCCGGCGGAAACCTTTGTCGACAGGATACTCCGCCAAACCATCGGCGTCCAGGAACTGGTGGTGGGTTACGACTACGCCTTCGGCAAAGGCAGACAGGGCGACATCCCCTTTCTTCGCGCTCAAGGAGAGGGGAAAGGATTCAAGGTCTCCGTGGTGGAACCCTTCTATGTTGACGGAATACTGGCCAGCAGCACCATGGTCCGAAAACTGGTCAACGAAGGCCGGATGCGGGATGTCAGAAAACTTCTGGGCCGTCCCTATCAAATTCGCGGAGAAGTCAAAGTCGGCAAACAACGTGGCGGCCCGCTGCTCGGTTTTCGCACCGCTAATCTTCATATCGCTGAAGATGACCTCTGCCCCCGACATGGGGTCTATGTCACTCAAGTTATCTACGATGGCAAATGCTACGGCGGCGTTCTTAATATTGGCTACAATCCGACCTTTAACGGTGAGCAGGTCTCTGCGGAAACTCACATCTTCGACTTCAATCAGGACATCTACGGCAAACCCATCAAAATCAATCTGCTCCAGTACCTCCGTGACGAAAAAAAGTTTGCCGGTCCCGCCGAACTAGTCAGCCAGATCACCACCGACATCACCGAGGCGAAAGAGATTCTTCGTCGCGCCCAAAAAGAACTCACCCTCTCCTGCGAGGAGCGTTTTAACCGATAACACCCCGCTTTGTGGCTGAATTTTCGTAAGCGATCACAGGACACCCCATCTGCTTTGTCATGGGGCTGCTCACATACCAAAGTATAGCTCGCAGCCCCATTTCGCGCATATGGTGTACCCTGCAATCGCTTACAGTTCTGAGGCCGAGCGCAGTTTCTAGTTTTTACCCCGTGATCACTTACGAGTTTTCTTTACCTTATACCACAAGGCGCCACCTTAGGGAAAATGCAGTGTAACTACTCAGGTTGTCGGTTTACAGTTGACAGTTGACGGTAATTAAGGTCCTGCCAATGGCTGAGGACACACTGACATTGAGTATCATGCGATGATTTATGACTAACCATGATTCTTTTAACCGTAAACCGACAACTG
>VMSU01000112.1 GCA_013792005.1 Desulfobulbaceae bacterium | reverse complement strand
AGCGAAAATTCGTGAAATCGTGACCAGATATTCATGAATTTGAGGCGAATAGCAGGGCTATTTAACGAAAATTCATGGGGATATGGGCCGGTTTCACGAATTTGCAGTAGATTTATGTCTAAGTCCGACAGGCTCCTAGAGTCTCTTTTTGCGTCAGGTGGTCGGTCATGAGCGAAATAAAGCAGCTTCCCGGAGGTGTGTGGCGGGAAGAGCGTCTTTATCGGGACTTCGCTTTTCGCGAGGTCAGCGGCCATTTGGAGTTGGCCCTGGCTGAGACGTCAGGCGTCTGCCATGATCTTCCGGGACGGGTGAGTCACGCTTTGCATACCGCACTTTCGCAGCTTGCAGAGAAAAAGCCGAGCTTGTCTCAAGTCGATGACCTGTCAGTAGGTGATAGGCAGTTTTTGATGAGTCGGCTTGCCTGCCACCTTGGGGGTGGCGAGGTATGGTTCAGCGCCGAGTGTGGCCACTGTCAGAGCCATTTCGACTTTCCGGTTGATTATTGTACTATTCCTGTGAAGCAGGCCGGGGCAGGATATCCTTACGCTGATCTTGAACTTTCGGGGGGCAGGACACGACTGAGAGTGCCCTCTGGGGCCGACCAGCGAGCGGTGTTGGAGTATGACGATGACCGAGAGGCGCAGCATGCTTTAGTGTCGCGTTGCCTCGAGTTTTATCATCAATCGGGGCAAGCGTGGACGCTCAGCGAGCAGGATGTCGCAAAAATTGATCAAACCTTGGAAACAATGGCCCCGGAGTTGGCCACCCAGGCCTCTGCCAATTGTCCGGAGTGCGAGGGGGTGAATCTGCTGGCCATCGATCCCTATGTTTGTTTGGGACAAGTCAGTGATAATCTTTTTGTTGAGATTCACCAACTGGCAGCCCAGTATCATTGGAGCGAAACTGAGATCCTGGGCCTGCCTCGATGGCGGCGCAAAAAATATCTGGCTTTGATTGATCGTGCCCGAGGCATGTCGCAGTGAGTGAGAAGCGCATACGGAGCAGTAACGGAACAACCAGCTATTTTTCGTGACGGCTCCTAACCATTGAAGAGAAGGAGGTTTGTCATGCGTACCTTCGCACCGAAAACCAAGGCCGCTCAAATGTCCACCTTTGTCAAGTTCCCCGTGTCATGTCGAGGCAACTTGAGGCGAAGTCGTGTGGTGAATTCGAGCCTTCCCAGACCGAGCGCAGTTGGCAGGCGGCCTGACGATAATGCCAGGGAGAGGAAACGAGATTCAACCATGAAGCACGATGCGTATTGGATGAGTGATCAGTTTTCAGGAGCCTTGAATTATATGCCTGCGCCAATGACGAGAAGTGATGGCGATATGAGAGGAGAAGGAGAAGGATACGAACTTGATCAAAGGGTAGGCGAAACTGCCCCTCCAGACCACCGGATGATTTGCAGAGCTTCCGCAACCGGAGTCTCATTGGGTGCATCCGGTGCCATCAATGACGGGACGTTATATGGACTCCGCACCCCGATTATAGTGCGGGGCACCGAGTTGGGGGATGTTCTCGATTCAGAATTAGTCGGGGCTTCCATCGACCACACCGGATCAATGACCTCTAGGCCTAGCGCCAGGAGTAATAACAGTGGGTTCATGGCTGCTGATAATATTCCTGACGACAGGCACACGTCAGGGATCAGCGATCATCTTTCATATTTTGATAATCATGGGGGTGATGGCAGCTATTCTCGTTTACAGATGGACTTGTACAAGATTCCCAGCTGCAATATTACTACGCCATGGCCAATATCTAATTCCGGATACCGGATCAAGAGAGAAGTAAAAGCGGAAGGGACGAGGGTTGTCGGCATCGTCACGAAAACTGCTGAAGATGTGGCAATAGACGGTCATACTACCACCGCTGGGCTTACGGCCAAGAAGGAGGCAAAAGTTACCTTACGATCGTGAGGAGAAGGATGGCTGGTGCAATACATAACCGAGCCATTGTCGAAAGCCTAATCGGCAGAAGGAGCCGTGACGGAACGATCAGTATTGCACAAGTTCTTTCGTAACGGCTCCCAAGGGAAAATCATGCACGATCATAATAATTCTGATGATAGCTCGGGGAGTGGTCTTTTTGTTCGCAAGGAAACTCAAATTGTAATTGTTGACCCGGAAGATACCGCTGTCGTCAGGGCTTATCCCGACTGGTCGGATAAAGGTTCAGTCGTCGATGGTCGAAGAATTACCATTATGGCAAAGAAACAATGCTATCAGGTAAATGAAAGAGTGCGGATAATTCATGTTCTTGAAGCTGTCATTCCTGGATATGAAGTGTATCTGATGGGGCCGAAAGCTATTATGGGCGAATACGTGAGTGGTCAGCTTCAAGGGCAGGAAGGAGTCGGTGGTCAGTCAGATCCATTTAAGCCGGAAGAGTACGATGGAAGGGTTATGGATAGTCCGGCAACTGATTTTAATTTCGATATTTCAGAGTATTTATTCACTCAACCGGGAGTGTATACGATCAGTTGGCAGCCAGGAAAGTGGCAATCAAATATCCTGAAAATAGAGGTATTGGAATAATATAGGATGAGGTGCACAAGGTAGAGTGTTTCCGTATTGGTCAGTGGTTGATGGTTGGTATTAGCTTAGGCCAAAGATAGTTAACCCATTCATTATTAGTGGAAAGTTGAGGACGGTTGACCTTTTCCAAGGTCACTACAATAAGGATGTGTGATGGGGTATCTGGCGAATATTATACACGATGCTCGGCGGCATGGCATTGTGGGTTCATTTACCTCTCTGTCACAGGGTAAAGTTGTTGGGTCCGAGAATGGATTCTCCGATGGTGACGCGGCGGAAGTGGTTGCACCGATTAGACTGCAGTCGTCTGATTTACAGCAAGTTGACGTTATGCGGACTCTTCTCGAGTCAGACAATCTTAGCCGTTCTGTCAGAAGGGACATCAATAAGCAAGGTGCTAAACCCGTTGGCGCACTTTCTTGGGGACAGGCACTTCAAGATGGCATTAATCCCCTGACTTCAATTCAATCGCAGGAGAGTTCTCTGCATACCGGGGTTGATGGTCATGGGGAGGCAATGGCAGGTTCCCAGAGAATGACAGCGTTATCGACGGATTTATCACTGAGCGACGAAATGAGAAATATTGTTTCTCGTCCACATGCAATCAGGGAGAGTACTCCGGGGGTGTCACCTCAACTACCGCCACAGGTTTCGGCGGGAGATTCGATTCCGGTCCACAGAAATTTTCTGCCTCCACTCAGTGGAAGGGTGGAGGCCAGGGAGTATCCGGATACTCCTCCAGTGGCTCCCGCTGTTGCAAGAAAACCAGCGAATCTTCCTGCTGACGCACCAACCTTAGATAGCCAAGATACCCAAAAGGCGAAATCACCAACAACCAATTTGCCACCTTTGATACTTGAAGCGCGGGAGAGCAGTCCCTTTCGCTCTCCAGGTGGCAGGCAGGCACTGCAATCCCCTATTGAATTGGAGCCGAGTGAGGCAAGAATTTGGCCACAGGATTCAACTGCCGCTCAGGTAACTCACACCAGGGCTGTTGAGCCATCCGTGCATATCGGTAGGATAGAGGTCGTGATTTTAGCACCTGAACCATCTCGACAGAGTAATCTTCCGGTATCGTCGGCAGGAGGAATGGTTAGCCGACAGTATTTACGGCGGTTGTAGTCTTTCGAGCCTGAATTGTACTTTATTTAAGTCAACGCTTATCTGCGAGAGCATCAATCATGGCATTACCGCAATCCTCATTGTCACGTATCTGCCGGTCAGTGGCTGATTTTGTCAGTCAGGGGATACAGGCCAACGCCAACTCCATCCGGGTCCTAATTGGGACACCTGCGGATGCGGTGCCAAGCTCCTCGGGAAATCACCATCGGCTGAACCTGTTTTTTTATCATATTGAACCTGCCGGGTTCTTTGCCGATGTAGCCCCGGACGAGATTTGGCGAATTCGGCTGCAATGCCTGGTCACCCCGTTTGCTCGCAAAGAAGGGCAGATAAGTGCAGGCGAAAACGACTTGCGATTGCTGGGTGAGGTGGTGCGGTTGTTTCACGAAAATCCGTTGCTCAACGAGTTGACTCTCGGCACCGAGCATGTGCGCCTGGAGGTTCTGTTCCGTCCTATGGCTTTGGATGAGATTAACCACATCTGGGGGACTCAGGGTGAAGTGGCCTACCGTACCTCGGTGGCTTACGAAGTGTCATTGGTCCCGGTAATTCCGCTGCAACGCAGTGCTGGCAGTCCTTTGGTGGCAACGACTGGAGCCCAGGTCTATGGGGACATGGCTGCGCGTCAGTCACCATTCACCGAAGAGGGCGCCACATGGGAATCGGAGGTGCGTCGGCAATTGGTGTCCGGTCTGTTGGTCGATTGGACTCCGGCTATCTGCCTTGTGTGTCAGGGACGCTGTGTGGCCTCACTTGCTTTTGCACTCGGCAGTGCCGAGTTGACCGCATTCACGCCTCAGGTCTGGGTGGCGGGGCCAAGCGGCAGCGATCTGACCCTGAGTTGGGAGGTGTGGGACAGTGCTTTAGGGTGGCGCAGTGCGGGGCCCGGTGTCAACGTTATTGCCAGCGGGGAAGATTTGAACCCTGAGCAAGCGGCCAGTGCTACTACCGTAAGTGTTCCATTGCCATTCAAGAATCACAGTGGTCAGGCGGTGCTCTATGCTGAGCGCAGTTATGTCCGGCCGAGCGATGGAGTTTCCCTTACAGTGCGCAGTAATCCGGTGTTGATTAACCTTTATCAGGTGGGCCCATGAACGCGGGGGCAGGCAATGTGAATATCTCAAGTCTTCGTCCTGAGTGGACCAGAATTGAGATTTTGGCTGACTGCTTGGGGCGAGAACGGGTGGGTGAGTGTGTGTCTGATGAGCGGTTAGTTCGGTTGAAGGAGCTACTGGCAGAGGTGGAGCAGTTGCGTCAGGCCCCGGAAAGTCCATGGCAGGTGCTTCTTGGTGCTAATTGGCAGCCGCTGGCCTATGACCTGCTCGCTATGGCACTGGCGCCGGAAATTGAGCCGCGCATTGGTTGGTTGTATCAGCAGTTGCAATCCGGGGTGCCTTCTCTTTACCCAAGTGTGGCCTTGCTGCGGGAGCTGTTGGCTTTGGATGAGATTGAAACCGGCGCTTTTTACTGGTTGATCGACGAGGAGTCTCCATTGCGTCGAGCTCGCTTGTTGAGTCTGGAGGGGCAACATCCGCATCAATGTATTGTTCCCGGTCAAGGGGTGGTGGCCCGCTTGATGGGCTGGCCGCAGACGACTGTGGTTCCTCCAGGTGCTACCCGCGTGAGAGTGCAGGCACGCTGGCAGGATTTGGTGCTTCCTGAGGAGTGCATGAGTCAGTTGGTGGAATTTCTCTATTGGGCTCGGGAACGGAGCACGGTGGTTGGCGAGTGGGGCGGCTTGGATTGCGGTGGTCCGGTGGCCTTGTTTGCCGGACCTTCTGGGACTGGTAAGACTTTTGCCGCTGGAGCGCTGGCCAATGAGTTGGGTTGGCCCTTGTATCGTGTCGACTTAGGCGCCCTGGTGAGTAAATACATTGGGGAGACGGAAAAAAATCTCAATCGCTTGTTTGATGCGGCACACGGTCAGTCCTTGGTCCTGCTGTTTGACGAGGCCGATAGTCTGTTTGGGCAACGCGGTGAAATTAAGGATGCCCGGGACCGCTACGCCAATATGGAAGTGAGTCACCTCTTGGCTCGGATCGAGGCCCATCACGGTCCGGTGATTCTCACTACCAATATGCGGCAGCAGCTTGATAGCGCCTTTGCTCGTCGGTTTCAGGTGGTCATCGATTTCCCCAGACCGGACGCGGCGGCCCGGTCGCTGTTGTGGTCACGGATGCTGCCGCCTAATGCGCCCAATGCGCCTGATCTTGATCCGGTGTTTATTGGCAAGGCGGTGAATATGACCGGAGGGTCCATCCGTAACTCAGCTCTTCATGCTGCCTACCTGGCAGCCGGCACTGGTCAGAGTCTCGGATTGCCCCAAGTGGCTTTAGCCGTGTGGCGTGAAATGGCCAAAGATGGTCGGGAGGTGAGCCCGTTGGATTTGGGGGACCTTGCTCGATGGCTGCCGGACGCAGTCGAAAGGTTCCGTTCATGAATCTGACCATCAACTGCCTGAAACTGCAACTGCCTCCCGGCTTTGAAAACCGGGCCGAGGCTATTGCTCGCTGCTTGGGGGATGAGCTGTTGCTGCAACCATGGTCCGGCAGTCACGCGCTGTATCATCTGCAAGTGGCGCCGCAAACAGTACGTCCAGAGCAATCTGATCGCGAGATCGCAGCCCAGATTGCCCAGGCGATTCATCAGACAACCGGAGAGAAGAGGTAGCTGATGCTGAAAGTAACCAAAGGCGCCTTGGTGGAATATGGCCTCTCTCTGCCGCCGCTGGCCTTGATATTTGATTTTAACCCGCAAACTTTGTCACGGACTCGCACTATTCAATTGCGCACCGGCAGCGCGCCTGGCACGAGAGGTGGCTATGATTTCATGTTGCCGACCGAAACACCTCGGGTGGCGCAAGGTGTAACCGTCTTGCCGGAGAGCGTAACTATTGACATCCTGATCGATGCTACCGACCGATTAATGGCAGGCGAAGCGGGTGCCGAGCAGTTTGGCATTGAGCCCGAGCTTGATACTCTGCGAACTATGGTGGAACCAAAATCTCAAGGTCCTGGCGGGATGCAAACTCTTGCTAGCCTTGGATTGGGTACAGGGCGGGCCTTCCAGCGCGATCAGTCCGCCTCGGTACAGCTGTTCGTTTGGGGTAGTCATATCCTGCCGGTGTTTCTGACCAGTATCAGAGTGGACGAATCGGCTCATCTTCCGTCGCTGGTCCCTTATCGCGCCAATGTTCAGCTTAGTATGCAGGTGATCGAGGGTAACAATCCGTTCTACAAAGTTGAAAAGATGCGCCAGGCGATCAGTGCCGCTATCAACAGTGGAAGAACCATCGGCGCAGCACTCGGAGGACTCATCTGATGTTACTTAAAGGGTCTCGTTACGAACAGTCGAAAAGTTTTGATCCCAGCGAAGATGGTAGCCGATTCCCCGGTCTGCGACCACGGACGATATCTTCTGTCACCGGCGTGGTTGAGCATGTGGTGAAGAGTGGTGACCGGCTTGATCTCTTGGCGCGTCACTATTACAACGATCCTCGTCTATGGTGGCGGATTGCCGATGCCAATCCTGAATTTATTCATGCCGACCAGATGTTGACCGAGGAGCATTTGGGCCAAATTATTCTTATTCCGCGGAGCAAGGAGTAAAGGGATGCTGATTGATCTTCTCAGCGGCAAGCGGCGGGAGCCGGCCGAGTGTGTGATAACTGTCGCCGGGCGGGAGATCAGCGAATTGTATCCGTTTTTGACCGAGGTCTCGGTGGATTGTGGACGAGACCGTGCAGCTACCGCCAGGATGCGTTTTGAATCTCGGCGCGATGAACATGGCCGCTGGAGTGTTCAGGATGCCGGAATATTTTTACCCTGGGCGACCATCACCATTGAGGCTGTCTTTGGCAGTCAACGTCAAGAGATTTTGCGTGGCTATGTGCGGGAGGTGGCGGCGGAGTATCCGCAAAACGCCGCCGAAGCCACGGTGACGGTGGAGTGTCAGGATGAATCATTGGCCTTAGACCGTGAGCATCGTCGACGCAACTGGGGTGCCGACGCCCCCAGCGCCGATCAGTTGATTCTGGCAGGGATAGCCAGCGACCACGGCATGATGCCAAGTCCTGACTCCGGCGCTGGGCAGACTGGCCTGGTGCTGAACCAGGACGCAACCGATATCGCTTTTCTGCGGGAGCGGGCTGAGGCTAATGGCTATGAGCTTATTTTCCGTGAAGGTGAGATTTACTTTGGACCGATGCGGGTCGGTTCAGCGGCTCAGCCGACCATACTGGTGTATGCCGGACCAGATACAAACTGTGTCAACTTTTCGATACGTTCTGACGGGCACCGTCCTGATCGGGTGATTCTGCAACTCGCGACCACTTCGGGCTCGACAGCCGAGGAGCAGACGGTAGAGCCCGATCTTGAGATGATGGGTGTCCAGAGCGCCGGCAGCGACGGCATGGGCCTGCGCGATTTCGCCTGGCGACTCAGTCGTCAGGGAGGGCGTAATGAGGTCGAGATGCAGGCGAGGGCTCAACGCCAAGCCAATGAAAACGCTATGAAGCTCCATGCCGAGGGGGAATTGGACGGCAGTCTCTACGGTCATGTGCTGCTGGTTGGGTTGCCGGTGGCGGTGGATGGGGTTGGCGACTGGCTGGCTGGGACATATTACGTTGATCGGGTTAGGCATCGTTTTTCAGTTGATGGTTACCAGCAGAGTTTTGCCCTGCTTCGCAATGCCTATGGCGACAACGTGTCTTCGGCAGGAAATGTGCTGGCTGGAGTGTTGTAAGGTCCGCCTCAGCGAGCGTATCAAAAGGATATGGTGATGGAAGAACTCCTGCAACAACTGGTTCGCCAGATTCAAAATAAATATTTCGGCAAGTACCGTGGGTTTGTGGTCGACAATAACGATCCGGAACAACTGGGGCGGGTCTCTTTGCGGGTGCCATCGGTGCTGGGTGACGCGGTGACTGGATGGGCACTGCCGTGTCTGCCTTTTGGGGGTAAGGCCGATCAGGGGATGTTTACTATTCCTGAGGTGGACGCCCAGGTATGGGTGGAATTTGAAGAGGGGGAGTTGTCTCACCCCATTTGGACCGGGACCTTCTGGCAGCAAAATGGTGATATCCCTGCCGAGGCTGCTAAGTCACCGCCAACCACCCGGCTTTTTAAAACACCGTCGGGCCATATCCTTCAGTTTGATGATGAAGCGGGGGCCGAACAATACCGCCTTCACCATCCGGCTGGGGCCGAAATGACCATCGATGCTCAAGGTAGCATCGTGTTGACCGATGCCAATGGAGCCACCATTGGCATGGATGCCAGTGGCAACCAAATCGAGGTCAGAGACGTAAACGGTAATACCATGACCATGAGCGTGAGCGGCACTACGGTCGAAGACAGCAATGGCAACACCATCGAGATGGGCGTTACGGGGATTAAGCTTACGGCTAGTGCTACCGTGGTGGTGGAGGCAGCGCAGGTAATGCTCGGAGGTCAGGGTGGGGAGCCTATTATCAAGGGACCGAGTTTTCTGACTCTTTTTGCCACCCATATTCATCCCACTGCGGTCGGACCGTCAGGCCCGCCGATCCCGCAGGGGGAAATGAGCAGTTTGTCTACCAAGGTGTTAACCAGTTGAGAAGAGACAACCATGCCACGACTGATTGATCCGGCCTATATGAGTTTTCCTTTGCGAGTGACTGCTGCCGGCGTTGCGACTTCGGGGCGGCGCGTCCATGTGCGGGAACAAATCGAGCAGGTTTTGTTCACTGATCCAGGCGAGCGGGTGTTCCGTCCGGAATTTGGAGCTGGCTTGAGGGCCTTGATCTTTGAGCCCAACGGCTCGGTGCTGGCCGAGATTCTCCGTAAGAGGTTGACTGATTCTCTGGGGGAGGCGCTTACGGGTGAGGTCGATCCCAAGACCTTGCAGATTGATGTCCGCGCCGAGGAGGAGAAGCTGTTTGTGTTGATTTCGTATGCCCTGGCGACGATTGGTTTTAACGAATCATATGAAATTCCTGTGGTTTGAGGAGATATGGCTGAGACCCCGATTCCGAAACTAACATTCGCAGGTACTTGCCCCGACTGCGGCCGGCGGGAAGTCGATTTGCCAAGTAAGTTGCCCACGGTTGGCGACGATTTCGATTGGCAAACCCGTGATTATGATGGTTTCCGTTTGTTCATGTTGGAGGAGTTGGCGGCACGTTTTCCTGAGCGCAGCCGCTGGACCCCTGCTGATATGGAGGTTGTCCTGGTCGAGCAGTTGGCGGCCCTGCTTGACCAACTCTCCGATACCTTGGACCGTGTTTCTCATGAGACGTATCTGGAAACCGCTCGTCAGCCTGATTCGGTACGGCGGCTGCTGGGGATGATCGGCTATGACAGCGTGCGCCTGGCCCAGGCTCATGGTGAGATTGATGCCGCAGAAACCGATCCTGCTCTCCTGCACCAACTGCTGGAACGGCATTGGTTGGCTAATCCTCAGACCATGGAGCAGGCCCGGCGCAACGGGCCGCGTCAGATCTTCACCCAGCACCGGATGGTCACCCTGTCTGACTATGCCAGTCGCTTGGAAGAACACCCGCTGGTATTGCGGGCCACCAGTTGCCAGAAGTGGAGTGGGTCATGGTTTACTGTTGAGGCGGCGGTGATCAATTGGCGTCTTGCCCCGCTTGATGTCCTGGGTCTCAGTTATCCGGTCAAGCTCCAGCGCGAGGTGGAGGTATTTCATGCCGAACGCGGGCTATGCATCCCCGATTGGAGCACTGGGCCGACTATTCGGGGGATTTTACGTCCCTATCTTGATGCCTACCGGATGGCAGGGCAGGAGGCCATTCTTCAGGACGCGATGCCGGTAGGCGTTACCATGTCTATCGCCATTCGCGTTCATCCAGACTATTTCCGATCCGAGATTCGTCAGAGCGCCAATCAGGTTTTGGGCAATGATGCCGGGGGATTTTTTGAGCCCGGGCGGCTACGATTCGGGGAAGATCTGCATGCCGGGGATATTATCGAGACCTTGATGGCGCTTGAAGGGGTAGCACATGTCTGCCTCAATCGCTTTAAACGCATTGGCAGTCAGTATCCTGACCAGGCCGAGAGCGGATGGATTGAGTTGGATGGTTTGGAAGTGGCTGTTTGCGACAATGATCCCGTCCAACCTGGACGGGGATACTATCGCTTAGTTCTGCACGGAGGACGGCACGGATGAAATATGATCTGACCCGTTGGAATCGCGCCGGACTGAAAAAAATCCGGTATGTGGACGATAATGCCGCCACCTGTTTGGAGATGCTTCGTCAGGAGTTGCATGATCGCTTTCCGGCCTGGCTTGACATGGAGGTTGATGTTGCGTCCTCTGAGACCATTGTCCAACGAAACGTGCGTCTGGAGCAGCAGTATGTCAAAGTAACCCGAGAATGGGGTTGGGAGATTGCGCGCAGTTTTGCCCGGGCTTCGCATATCCTCTTGGAGCACTTGGACGCCTATGCCAACGAAGCAAGTTTAGGTACAGCCAGTCAGTGGGACAACATGCGTCGTTTGGTCGCGATGATTGGGTATCATCCGGCGCCACCGGCCTCGGCTTCCACTTCGCTTGTGCTCTTGGCCAAGAAGGGCCAGACGGGTCTGCTGGCAAAGGGATTCCAGGTCAAGTATTCGCCAAAGAATGGTCCCGCGATCTTGTTCGAGACCTTGGAAGATCTTTCTGTGGATGTGAGTTGTAATGAGATGCGCCTGCACAATTGGGATAAGTCTCAGACCGTCATGACCGGAGCGGTCTGGCAGTTGACTGAGAAACAGCAGCTCTCCGCTGGCGATCTCGCGATTCTTCTGAACGAGGGAAATGGGGAGCGGCACCCGGTGCGGATTAGCGAGGTGGATAACGAAAAACGGTTGACCTTGGCGGCGACGCAGGGCGGGGAGAGCTGGGGCGCCTGGCTTAGGAGTGAAGTGAAGCTCTTGTTGAGTTCGGTGGCGATATTGACCCCACGACTGCATGGCAACGGCGTGGTGCAGTTGCCTGCCGGGCATGGCTTGGTGGCGGGCGATGTGGTGGCCTGGCAGGCGTCTGGCGTTTGGCGCTACAACAGTGTGCTTGTGGTGGACGCTCAGGCGGCCAGGTTGGTCGGGGACCTGCCGACAGCCGGAAAAGAGCTCTATCGCGCTTATACCATATCCAGCGAAGGGGGAATCTTGCGATTCCCCGGCACCTGTCGAGCAGTGAGCAGCCAAAAGAGTGGTATGGCCAACAATCTGGCAGGGTATACGGTCATTATCGAGTCCGGCAGCGGTCCGGATTTCACCAGCAGCTATAAGAAGATCAGTAGCAGCCCTCCTGCTGAGATCTACCTGGTGCCGGAGCACGGTGAAGCGCAGACCACGGTGGTAAGCGCTTTGGCAGTCGATGAGTATGTCTTTGCGGGTCGCACGCAGGAGCTTGTCAGTGGGGGGCTGGTGATTGGTGAATTGAGCGGTAGCCTCTATCAGGTCTTGCAGGTGAAGACGGTGAGCAAACGCGAGGGTGATTTTTCTCTGACCTTTGTCACCAATCCGACCGGGCAACTTGTCCGTTTGTATGGGCCGTTTGCTGAAAGCCTTCGGCCGATTGGATACGCCATCAATACTACCCCTCTGGGTTCCAGTCTGGCCTTTGTTCCACCAAGTGGTGGGTTGTCCCTGCAACTTGCTGTCGGCAAACGGGTGCTGCTGGAACGGGTTGATGATGCCGGCGCCACTGTGGCTGGGCATGGGGCGCGGATCAAGACCATTAATCATCAAGCCGGTGTCATCACCTTGGACAGTATGCCTGCGGCCAGTGCCGGTTTCACGGTCGGCACCACCGTGCTCCGCGCCAACGTGGTCGTGGCCGGGCATGGCGAAGCAAAGCCGGCAAAGGTCTTGGGCAGTGGTGATGCGACCCGTTCGTGCCAGTCATTTCTGCTCAAGGAGAAAGATGTCAGTTTTGTGGCTGATGCCACTCAGTCGAGCGGAGTAGCCGCCGCAATCGAGGTGAGCGTGGGTGGTCAGATTTGGTCTCAACAACCTACCTTGGACGATTCGGGTCCGAGTGATGCCCACTATACCGTGCATATCACTGAGGAAGGCTATTTGCGCCTTACCTTTGGCGATGGCGAGCATGGCCGTCGTCTGCCGACCGGAACCAACAATCTCAGGGTGTCCTTCCGTGCGGGAGCCGGTCTGGTTGGCAATGTTCCTGCTGCCAGTCTGGTGAAGCCGGTTAAACCTCACGTTTTGATCGACACCATTCGTCAACCCCTGGACACCTCCGGCGGCAATGATCGGGAGCCGGTCGAAGCAATCAGAGAGAATGCGCCGTCAGCGCTCTTTACCTTGGGGCGGGCGGTGTCGCTTGCAGACTACGCACGGCTTGCTGAGCGTAACGCCAGTGTCTGGCAGGCCAGCGCTTTTCGTCTGCCCAATCAAGGGGCTCAGCAGGAACGAGTGGAGGTGGTGGTCGTGCCTGCCGGCGGCGGGGATTTAGGAGAGTTGGCCAGCAGCTTGCGAGACTACCTTGAGGCTCATGATCTGCCGGGCGTAAGTGTCGATGTGGTCAACCATGTGCTGGTCCCTTTTGACTTAAGCATTACGGTGCAGGTGGATAGTTCGCACTATGTGCCCGAGCAGGTGGTGGCTGATGTCCTTCATGCCGTGTCTGCGGCTTTTGCGCTGAAGAAGCGCCGTCTCGGTCAGCCGCTTTATGTGAGTGAGATTTATCAGGTGGTTGAAGCAGTGACGGGTGTGGCCAGTTCCAGCTGTTTGATCGGTTCGGATTTTCCCACCGTCAACCCGGCGCCTGCGGTGCGTGCATCTGCCAGCGGTGTGGTGCGGTTGGTGCAACCAACGCCCCGACAAGTGTTGGTCCTGGATGACATCACATCCGTTTTCACCGTGCAAAGCAAGGAGTTTGTGCTATGAGCGGCCCTAATTCCAAAAGCGGTGCGCGCCTGTATCAGTTGCTGCCGGCAGTCTACCGTGAACGTGACAATGGTGATCTGTCCGCCTATCTGGATGCTTGTGGCACGCTTCTTGACGCCATTCAGCAGACCCTTGATCAGCGCCTAGCCGATAATTTTCCAGATACTCCCCCAGCTGGTCTAACCTGTCAGGACTGGCTGCTGCCCTATTTCGGGAAATTGCTGGACGTGCGTCTGGTGTCGCCTGAGGCAGTAGGCCGTCGCGCCGAGATTGCCAAGGCGGTGGCCTGGCGTCAGGCGAAAGGGACTTTGGCCGTGGCGGAGCAGATTGCCGAGGCGGTCGGCGATATGGAGGTGGAGATTGCCGAGGGCTGGCAACGAGTCGCCACCATGGCGCGAATCGGCATCCCCTTGCTGCCGGCGGGTAATTTCGGTGTTACGCCTGAGCCTGATCGGCACATTTCCTCCGAGGCGGCCCGTCATCCGGCCTTGCCTGCTGGGACTGTTGATTTCAGGTATGCCTCACGTGCGGTCAACCATCCAGTCGCCTGTCTTGGCGGTCATGACTGGGTACAGGGAAACCCTCATGGCGTGCCGTGTGTTATCGGGGGCTTTGATGACGCCACTCGTCGCACCGTAGACCTGCGAACCCCTGGTTGGGACCACGGTCATCACCATCCCCGCACTCTGCTTTTGTTTGCTCCGCCGCCTGCAGGATTTTTTGATATCAACATGGAAAGCATCAAATGGAGTGATCGCGCTAAGCCTCAATATCAACACCTCATCGCAATCGAGGAGACGCCTACGTTCTACCGGATCCGTAAACTGGGTGGTACAAGGATTCGCTTTACCGGCCCGGTCACGCTGGACGGACATAAGGATTATGTTATCGAGGGTTTTTCCTTCTCGACCACGGTCAATTGCGTACATGGCAACCTCTTTCTTCGCGATGTCGCAGCACCAAAGGTGATGGCGCAGCGTCATGGGGCCGAGATCCCGGCCTTGACCGCACGTGATTGCTTGTTCCGCGATGTTACCACCGCCAGGGGTCTGATGCGCTTGGAGTACTGCACGGTGCTGCGCAAGACGATTTGCGAGTGGCTGGAGGCTAGTGATTGTATCTTTATCGGTACGGTGCAGAAGGATCACCCCACACGACCCCCGCCACGTGATGGCTGCGTAAGGTTTTCACGGTTGCCGGGGTTGGCTCTGGGGGCGGTGCGGGTGCATCAATGCTCGGATGACGAACCAATTTTTTTCAACCAGATTTTTGGCAAGCAGGGTTGCGCGGCGCTGCATCCGGCATCCTCGCAGGCCATTCGCCATGGGGCGGAAGATGGTGGGGAAATGGGGTGTTATCACGATCGACATTATGTACTGCGGGCTGAAGCCGTGATCGATAAACTTAAAGATTATCTGCCGCTCGGGCTGGAGGCGGTGTTGGTGTATGACAAACGACTGCTTTGTCCAATCCCCATAGTCAAATGAACAAAGATACTATGAGTGTGTTTGCTGTAGATCTTCGTTCTTCGGTCAAAATCGTGTTGGAGACTCCCTCTCTCCTGACGGGAGGGGAGTGGACACAATAGTTGTTTCTGCAATTTTCTATCATGTAACGTACGGGCACAATCTGTTCCTGACACTAGGGGCACTGTTTTCCGAACAAGAGGATAATCAATGAAAACACAAATTTCCCGAGACAGTTTCCGTTCTCTGAAGCGCTATTCCGGAGTCTACCAGCAGCAGGGTCGAATGCTGACGGATGCAGACTGGAATGAGTTGATGGAGGTGGTTAAGCGCCGCCTTGATGAGGCGGTTCGTGATGCCATCGGCACTGGGGCTCCGCGTGATCGAGGTCTTGCTGTTTTGACTGATTTCAAGATTCAGCCTGGCTTTGTGTATGTCGATGGTGTCCCTGCTCAACTGCCGGGAACCGTGGCCATTAATTATCAGGACCAGCCGGATTTCTCCCAAGCTCAAACCTTGCCTTTGACCGGAGTTGGGGCGCCCACGGGATACGTGTTGTATGCCGATGTCTGGGAACGGACGGTGATTGCCCTGGAGGATGGGGATTTATTGGATTCAGGCCTGCATGGGGCGGATACCTGCACCCGCACCCGGACGATGTTGCAGGTTAAGTGGTGCGAGCTTGGCATTGATCCGACCAATGTGACGATTAATCCGACCTCTGGCAATGCCCCCTTGACCCTTGCCCTGTGGCGAGCGAGCAGTGCAGTTGATCCCTGCGACCCTTGTGCTGCGGAGGTGGATCTTGATGCGCGAGTCGGTAATTATCTGTTTCGGGTCGAAGTCCATCAGGTGCAGCACAATATTGATGGCAGTCTACAGTTGACCGTGAAGTGGTCGAGTGAAAACGGAGCCGAACAACACCGCTTCGATCAACTTCCTCCTGGATTCAAGCAAGGCAACTGGGTTTATGAATTTTTTAATTTGAGTTGTGAGGAGAACCTTGGCGTTCATCTCGCTAAGGGGTTCATCCCTAGCCGTGGCCAACTATCGACCACCCTTCCTTCCGTGGCTCCCAGCGGCAACCCGTGGGTGCGGCGCTGGGACGGCTGTTGTGTGCTGAACTGCAGCAGTGGCGGCGCGTGGTCTTTTGGTTCGGGCAGCGACAAAGGGGTGCTCCTGGCCACAGGGTTGGACAGTGAGTCCCACGGCTATGTGGCAGTAGGGGCCAATCTGGAGCTGAACCTCGCGGCCATGGCCTTCTCCCTGGGCCTTTCGACGCATCAATTCGTGGCGGGCGATTATTGGCTGGCCGAGGTGCGCGAGGCAACCCACGCCCCAGGGAGTACTTTGCTCAATGGCGTCCCTCCTCAGGGAGTTAAGCATCACTATCTGGTGCTTGCTGAACTCGATTCGGCCGGAGTAGTTCAGGTAAGCGGTGATGACGCCGACCGCCGCCGGATGGAGTTTCCTCCGCTTAGCGATCTCTGGGCTAAGGATGTGGGCTATGATCCGGAAGAGTGCGGGGAGTCGCCGGCGCAGAATGTTCAGCAGGCCCTGGATTGGCTCTGTCAACAGCGTGATCTACGGTTTCACAACAAACACCTGCATGGCTGGGGCATCGTCTGCGGGTTGCAGGTGGAGTGTGGATCAGACACGGAGCTTGGCCTTGAGGAAGAGGAGGCCGTGCGTCGTCAAGTGCGGATTCGTAAGGGGTATGCTATCGACTGTGAAGGCCATGACGTGGTGTTTGATTCTGCCCGGATCGAGGATATTATGGTCTTGGTCGAGGCCTATGACGCGGCTCATCCCGACAGTCCGCTCCTTGCCGATGGTAATGGCACCATCAGTCTGACCATAGAGCGCGGCCAGGATGGCGCCCCTGTGTTGAAAGTCGAGAAGTACGACCCGAAGCAAGAGACCTGGGCAAAGATGTTGGACGGCACCTTGCTGATGGATTTTTACCAAGACTGTATCAAGGATCTGGTGGACGCACTCAAGGATGAATTGACCGCTGATCCCGAAGAAAAAAATGCCCTGGTAGGGCCGACCCTTCGACGTTGGATCAGTCTTCTCAACCTTATTATTCAGATCTTTAACCACGATAACGGCCAGTATATCTTCCTCTCCCGGAAGGAGCACGCAATCTTGAGGGCGTTTTACCAGCGCTTGCAGAACTTGCTGCGTTCCAAGACGTTCTGTGCCATGTTCGAGGGAGATGAGTTTCCAGAATACCCATTTGAGGATACGGGCCTATCCACCATCTTTGGCAAGGGGTGGCATACCAGGTTGCGCCTTGCGCCAGACGGCAAGCAGGTCTATACCTGTGGGGCGGCGGATAACACCATCCATGTCTTTGACACCGAAAAGGAGGAGATGATTGCCGAGATCATGATGCCGGCCGGTGAGGGAGCGATGGTGGTGGATGTGGCGGTTGATCCCTCAGGGAAGGCTCTCTATGCCATTGCCGTGCTTAAAACCGGTGACACCGTGATCGGGATTGCGGATATTGATGGGCAGGGTGCGTATGCCTGGCGGCCGGTACGGGTCTTTTGCGGGATTAAGTTTACCTGTCTGCTGATCTCTCATGACAGCAAGACTTTGTGGGCTATCGGCCAGGGTGCTGGTCTGTTCGCCTTTGACCCTGGCACTGTGTTAACGGGAACCAATCGGCCTGATCCCAAGTATCAGTTCAATGCCACCGGTCAGCTGAGCCTTGATCAGGACTCCAATCAGGCATGGGCCACGGCTTTTTCCGGTGCGGGGATCACTTCCGTATACAATCAGGTGGTCGGGATGGTGATGTCCCAGGTGGGCAGTAACTTAAATCCCCAGAAAACGATTACTCTTGTCAACCCTGCAAGCGGCGCAGTTATGACGGGCAGGGACGATCTGCTGGTGGTGTCGGCCAAGGACTCGGGGGGGATTCCCTATCTATGCGTTGTTGCCAGCAAATTTGACGCCAATGACCAGAACAAACATGTCCTGGTGTACCAAGGCGATATTTTTGCCACCTCCACCATCCTCAAACATAATCTGTTGGTGGAAAACAGCGCCGTGCGGCTGGGGTGGCATACACCGGCACATCGCCTGATGGTGACTGTGGAGGATGGTTACCGGCTGCAGTTGTTTAACCTCGATAACGGTGTCACAACCAGCTTCCGTCACCCGCTACAGATTTCGCCGATGTCTATTGCCAGCGACACCCCAAGCGATCGGGTCTATGTCCTTAACTTTGTCAGTAACACCATCAGCATCATTCCAGGTTCTGAGCTGGAGACCAGCGAGATATTCCTTTCTTCCTTGAAAGAATATCGTGACGATGCCTTGGGGGCATTCTGGGGACTGGCCGGTGGTCTGTTACAGTATCTTAAGGACTGTTTCTGTCACCACCTGCTGGTCAGCTGTCCAGAATGCAACGAGGAAGATAAACTGTATCTGGCTGGGGTTGAGGTCCGTGATAGCAAGATTTACAAAATATGCAACTTCGCCAAGCGGAAATACGTCAAGAGCTTCCCTACTATTGGTTACTGGATGTCCTTGGTGCCGGTCATGCCGATTGTTAAAAAGGGGGTGGAGAAGTTATGCTGCCTGGTGTTCCCGGATCTGTTTGATATGTGGTACGGCAAGGTTGCCGTTGGTAATGAAAGTTATGCCCAAAAGCAGACTGGGAGTAACACCTATGCCAGCGCCGACTTGCGTAAGGGTGTCCAGATGTGGCAGGGGGCGAATTTTAAGAATTTGTGGAACGCGGAGAAGAAAAATTTAAATCTCTATCCCCAGATGGCGCGGGACTCGATTATGAATCGTGTTGAGGCGGTATCGATTGTTCAGCCGGGGGTTGATCGTAATCAAGTGCTTGACGTATCTGTTGACGAGGCGCAGCAACGTCTTGAAAAACAAGGCGTGGAGGTGGAGTCGGTAAAGACGTACGACCGAATGCAGGATGCCGGCAAGATCAGCGCCTACCGGCAAGCGCCGGTATCTCTGGCGTCAGGGGCCAAGGTCACCCTGTACGAAAGTAACGGAAAGGTGATGTTTTACACCCTGGCCAAAGAGCCGGGGGTGGTTGGGGCTGTGTCGCCGGAGGTGAAGGCTGATATCGAAAACATGGAGCAGCGCAAGTCTGCCTTGGGTGATATGTCTGCTGTCAATGACGAACTGCTTAAGGCCGAGGCCCGGCGGGCTGAGGCGATGAATCTGGCGGCGAGTCGGGAGGAGTTGAACCAGTTGGAGGGTCAGAAGATTCTTGTTGCGCACGAGATCAAGACCCTCAAGGAGGAGTTGTCTGGCCTGAGCGCGATTACCAGTGAAATCGGCGCGGCGCGAACTCAGTTGGCAGCTCTGCGCAAGGCTTCTGAGGCAGAGTTTGCTGCGCTTACCGAACTTGATGCCAAGCGTGGTCAGTTAAACAGCGCCATCTCTACTCTGGGTCGCGATGTTGAGGCACTGCACGCGCAGCAGAAGGAAATTAGTCTCAATCTTGCCCGGAACCGTCCGGTGCGTGATATTGCCGGGATTGACAGCGCCATGGAAAAACGACTTAACGAGTTGGGTGTGCTTACCGTTAATGACTTGGCTCGTGTCGATGTGAACTATCTGAAACGGGCGGAAATCGAGGAGGCCGTTGTCAAGGCCATGGTGGAGTCGGCCCAGTCGCGACTTAAGTTGCTGGGCGGTTGAATGGAGTGATTTTTTCGTAAGCAAATGAGTGGGTGTGCGATCAGGAGGTCCTTGCCGTCGCTCATGTGGCAGGCTCTTTTTTCCTGTGTCGTGGTTGTGTGTTAATCCTCTCTCTGCTGAACAGAGAGTAATTAAAATAAGTTGGCTTAAGCGTGATGGCGTCGCAAAAAAGCCCGATCTACTGCGTTGCAGCGCACTTTTGCTCATTCGGCACACCATATGTGTGGCCTCATTCGCAAAAGCACCCTGCGCCTTGTATATCAGCCCTTTTGCTTAGACATCCCGTGACTTTTTACGAGACCATCAAGCGTAAGATAAGGAAAAACAGTTGAGCCTCTTGCAAAATGACCGATGGACTGGCCAGCGAAAATATCTATATAACATACTGAAATAATTGATCTTCATGCCGTTCCACGTTATAGTTTTGT
>VMSU01000111.1 GCA_013792005.1 Desulfobulbaceae bacterium | reverse complement strand
TCGACATAGCCCATGCCTTGGATCTGCCGATTACAGAAAGCGCAGCCATAACAGGGCAATTGACAAGTTTTGCTAAGTGGAAATTACGCGCAGCATCAGCCGGTTGTCACAATGTGCTGTCAATAGGAAAATGGTTATTCATTGTGGTCTTTGCACACATTAAATTCAAGTTGGGAGTTGGCTTCCGTTCAGGACTCGTTCTAACATTGAGTGGCCTAGATGGATCGGGAAAAAGCACTCAGCTCGATATGCTTTTGAAAGCCTACAAAAAAGCTGGAATGAAAGAACCCAGAACAATCCACTTATTACCCCACTGGATCCCATTACCGCACCATCTCATTCGCCGTCAAGCAACGATCAAAAACTATACACGCCCATATTCAGAACCCCCAGTCTCATCATCGATAAATGCGACCTTGCGATTAATTTATTACCTAATTGCCTTTGTCATAGCAAAAGTGGCACAGCGGTTAACGGTATTCAGAGGCAATGTGATAATCATGGATCGTTGCTTTGCAGACTTTGCTGCAGATCTTTCTCGATCAAAAATACCCCATCGAAAAATTCATCCGCCGATTCTAAAATTTTGTGCGCCGGTAGGATGCTTGATGTTTATTGACGCACAACCAAAGGTCGTTGTCAGGAGAAAAGGCGAATTAACTTTGGAAAAAGCGAGTGAACTCCGAGATCGATACCGAGAGATCTTCGCTCTCTTGGAAGGGCAAATCATCAATGGCGATGCTTCACAACAATCAGTTTTCGAGTCAATTTTAGGCTGTATAGACTCAGTTAATTACTCCCGCTTATGTCAATCTATTACACAGTGAAGACTGCATCTTGAAAATAAACGAGACCAATCGCCCCTGGATATTGATCTCGGCCTACGATGTCAGTAGTGGCGCAACAAGTGAAGGATATGTGGCTTTTAATCTTCTCAAAAGATTGAAACAGCATTACCGCATAGTTCTCATCACAAGGAAAAATAACCGCGAGAGCCTTTTGCATGACACTAAGGCAATTGAAGCGCTAAGAGGAATTCGTATTCTCGGATTCGACTTGCCTCAATGGGCAAGTTGGTGGAAGCGCGGAAATCGACTTTATTTTCCTTATGCCTACCTATGGCAGGTTTGCTGGCCAATCGCTTTATTAAGCGCTAAAATTTTGCGCTCAAAACTTGCTCTGTGCCACGTCTTGAATTTTCATAATGACAGTATCCCTTCGCTGGCATGGATACTCAACATTCCACTGGTGTGGGGACCGATCAACCACAACGAATTAGCTTCATCTTGGCGACGAGATTTTTGGCCAAGTAAAGTTCGAACAAAATCCTGGTTTGGTTTTTTTATGAGACGACTCGCGTGGCGAGTTGACCCCCTTTTAACCTTGATGAAACACAAAGCAGCACTCATTTTTTCTGCCGGGCCTTGGGTTGAACGAAGACTAAACATTAAAGGAGACAAACGTATCGTTCGCCTCAGCCAACTTGGTGTGGACTCATCGATCTTTCTAAGAACAACCGTAAATAGCAATAAGGATCTCAAAAAAGCAAAATATTTATTGATTCATGCCGGTCGGTTAGACTGGATAAAAGGGCTGGACATTGCGATTGAGGCATTAATCTTATTACCCACCGATTTCCATCTTCTTCTTGTTGGCAAGGGGCCAGCTGAGCAATCGTTATGTGAACTGGTTGAGGAAAAGGGATTGTCAAGTCGAGTCACCTTTATGCCGCCAGTTCCCCGAGAAAAACTATCGGAAATTTACAAGCAGGCGCTTCTATTCTTGTTCCCATCAGCTGAATCAGGAGGCTTAGCATGGATTGAAGCCCTTGCTAGCGGCCTTTCGGTAGTGGGATTTAATGAGGAAACCTTTCTGGGATGTAATGGCTACATGTTACCAGGTGTATATTTGGCTACATATGGCCATGATCGGAAGAGCAGTGCCCAAGCAGTTGCTGCTATTGTGTTGAGTTGTGCCAGGGGCCAGCAAGATGCGCAACTGATTAGTTCCCACGCTTTAAATATGTTTGGCTGGGATGTTATTGCAAATAAAATTATAGAAAATTACAGAACATTGCTTCATTTGAGCGAGTAATGAGAGAAAATTCGTGACGTACAACATTATCTTCGCTCATCTACTCAACGATTATTCCGGCAGCCCCAAAGTGTTGCGGGAAACGATTAGTGCCGTTTGTATCCATAAAATTCCAGCTAAGCTCTATGTTAGCAGTTCTGGGGAGGGTTTTCTTTCCACCTGTGGAATCTCAACTTCCCACTACTGGTATAAACGCACCGGAAAACGGGCATTGACTCTAATCACCTATTTCGCTAGCCAGTTATTCCTTTTTTTTCAACTACTCTTCGACAAATCAATTGCAAGAAATGCAGTCGTGTACATCAATACCCTGCTCCCCTTCGGTGCCGCCCTGTATGGTAAAGTGACCGGCAGGAAAGTTATCTATCATGTGCATGAGATATCCGTAACTCCAGCGCCCTTAAAATATCTACTGACCGAGATCGCTCAAAGAACCTCTTCACTAAACATCTATGTCTCAGATGCCCATAGAAAGTCCCTTCCCCTTTCTGGACCGCCTTCACAAAGAATTTACAATGCTCTTGATAATGATTTTCTTTACAATGCAATGACTTCAAATTACAAGCAGCGGCATAATGGAATCTTCACTGTATTGATGATAACTTCACTCCGCGATTACAAGGGAGTTATTGAATTTCTTAACCTGGCAACCTCCACAGGTGAGCTGAAAGAGATCATTTTCGAGTTGGTGGTAAATGATGATTCCGCAACCATTAACCGCTATTTTGCCGGCAAACAGCTTCCAGCGAACCTTACCGTCTACCCCAGAACAACCGATACAGCCTTGTTCTATTGCAATGCCAGTCTAGTCCTCAATTTATCAAGGGTTGACCAATGCGTGGAGACCTTCGGGCTGACCATTCTCGAAGCGATGGCCTTTGGCATTCCGGTCATTGTCCCTCCGGTTGGCGGCCCATCTGAACTGGTTGTCGATGGAAAGCAGGGTTTTTTGGTAGACTCCCGAGACAGTAATAAATTGCGCAGACGAGTTTTGGAGCTGTCCGCAGACCCAGAATTATGTCAACGAATGTCGAAGGCTGGTCGCGAACGAGCTGCTGAGTTTTCCACTGAAGCCTTTTCCGAGGCCATTACGGCAGCAATTTATCCGGTCATGAGGGGCATGGAATGAGTGCATATGCGAATCAACCGTTTACCAGACAATGAAGGCTAAGTTGAATACGCACCATCGGAAGGTAGCAATCCTTGGCACAGTCGGGGTGCCTGCCTGTTATGGCGGTTTTGAAACCTTGGCAGAGAACTTGGTTCGCTCAAACAATGCCCTAGGCAAGCCTTATCATATTACCGTTTATTGCAGCAGCAAAGAGTACCCCAACCGAAAACCCGAGTTTCTCGGAGCCAAGTTGAAATACATCCCACTGTCTGCAAACGGCAAAGAGAGTGTGTTGTATGATTTTTGGTCGCTGCTCAGCACACTCTGCTCGGATACCGACATTATCCTCCTGCTGGGCGTATCCGGCACGATTGCCTTGCCTCTGGTGCGGATGCTGGGCGGGAAGAAGATTATCACCAACATCGATGGCATAGAATGGCGGAGGCAAAAATGGCAGGGATTGGCCCAAAAATTCCTTAAATTTTCCGAGCGACTTGCTATCCGGTATTCAGATGAAATCATCACAGACAACACCGCGATCCATGACTATGTGATGGTTGAGTATCAAGCGGAAAGCCATGTTATTGCTTACGGCGGGGATCACGCGCTGGCCACTGGTGTAAGCGTCGATGAATATCAACTACCAGCCATTTTTTCCTTTTCGGTCTGCAGAATTGAACCGGAAAACAATGTGCACATAATCTTGGAAGCCTTTGCCAAAACACCCTGCAATTCCTTGGTATTTGTCGGCAATTGGAACAATAGCGACTATGGAAAAAATTTACGTGCCACGTATTCCGGCTATGAGCACCTTCGTCTACTTGATCCTATCTATGACAACGGAAAACTTGCCTCCCTTCGTGCGGCCGCCCGTTTTTATCTGCATGGCCATTCTGCCGGGGGAACCAACCCTTCGCTTGTGGAAGCAATGCATTTCGCTCGCCCGATCTTTGCCTTTGACTGCAATTTCAATCGTTACACAACTTTCGGCAAGGCCCGGTACTTCACGACAGCAGATCAACTCATCTCACTTATAGAAATCATATCTTCAGAGGAGGCAAGCAGCATTGGTACAGCCATGCGAGAGATTGCGACCAGGGAATACACGTGGAAAGTTATTGCTAAAAAGTATTTTGACTTACTTACATCTTGCCAATAGTTGAAGCTAAGACACGTGGATATGGCAACTACTCTACCGATTGAAATCTACCTTTTTTTATTTCTGTCACGTTTCGAGGTTTCAGAAGAGGAACTCTTTGCCTGTATACAACAAATAAATCACCAGCATGATTCCATCAACATCAATGAAATTTGCGATCTTGCGCTGAAGAATGGCACTGCCGGGTTTGTATACAGGAATGTCGAATGTTCAGGCATATTTCCCAAACCAGCGGTAAAGCATCTGAGGGGCTTGTATTCCAATTACCTTGCTCACAATAGCCGTCTGTTGAAGGAAACACGGTACCTTCTAGAAGTTTTATCCGATAACGGAATCCCAGCAATCCCACTAAAAGGGGCCATCGCCTCAGAAATACTCTTTGATGATTTAGGTGTATACCCTTCTGGTGATATCGACTTAATGGTCCCACCTTCGGAGTTGGCAAAGGTTAAAGATATTCTCTGTCGCCAATGTGGTTATACCCAGCCAGTGAAGACAACAGAGGAAGACCTACTCGCCAGCCACTATCACCTGATGTTCACGAAAAACGATCTGTTATGCGAAGTGCATTGGAATTGCGTAAAACGCTACTTTAATATCCCTGCTGCCTTCTGGTGGGAAGATTCAAGAGAGGTCGTGCAGGCTGACGGCACAATGGTTTCACAGCTAAGTATAGAAAAATATCTGCTTTATTTAATATTCAGACTCTTTGACCACTGTTTTTATCCCCTTCGCTTCTTGGTACTGATAACTGGTTTGGTATCGAAACATTCAGGAGAAATTTCATGGGACAGTCTCATAAACCTCGCTGCCCAACTTCATATGAGAAGGTTAACTGTTTTTGTGCTGTGCCTGCTCCATGAAATTCAAGGGGTAGATATCCCACACCATCTTACAAATAAGAAAGTTATAGGACATAACTTGCTTAAACGGCTTGTCTTTTCAGGTATCATTATAGGCACAAATAATCCCCATCTAAGAATGGCAACATACTCTCTACTCCTTGACTCGCCTTCAGCCATCCTGAGTGTTCTGTTAGGTCGGTTAGTTCCATCAACTGCAGAATTAAGGCTACGTTATAATATCCCTGTTGCTTCTCCTTTAATATTTTTCTATTATATCCTCAATCCCTTCATAATGTTTTTCAGAAGCAGAAAACCATAACTGAGAGAGCGCTGAAAAATGCCCATAAATGCATCCCGCCTCATTATGACTCTGCTTCTTCTCATCATCTGCTTCCAAACTGCTTTTTTACTGGCTTTTCCTGATCATCAGACTCCCTTGTCGAAATCAGATCTGATTATAATTTTTTCTGGATCACAGACCCGAATCAAAGCCGGATTCACCCTTGCAAGAGATGGTTACGCGCCCAACCTAGCCATCAGCGGGTACACACTAAACCATCTTGTCTCGACAGCAACAAAACATCAACACCCTGATGATCTTGTCTTACTATCCAATGGAAAGAGTCGATCCACCTTTGAAGATGCCTACAACACTTGGCAGATTGTACAGCAGCATCAGTTGCGATCTATCCTACTAGTTACTTCAACTTACCATCTACCACGCGCCTATCTACTAACACGCCTAATGCTTCTTGGAACTGGGGTGGACATCCAAACCTATGCAGTTAAGGAAGCATCACTCCGATCAGGGGGAAAAGGGGTGATACTGCTGCGGAGTAAACTGTTTATTAACGAGATGGTAAAATTCTGGGGAAGTCTTGCGGAAATGACTGGCAGCATGATATCGGGAAGATTAGTCCTTGATGTTCCATACGTGTTTCAAACCAGTCAATTCCTGAAGAAAAAGATGCTATCTTCCCCAATATTGCCTTCATAAAAATATCCCCAAGAACTGCAGAAGAGATTGCCTAACATATCAACACCCATTAGAATAAAATCCTTATAATTTAATTCATTGAACCTGAGGCTTAGAAAGTCCTAATTGCGTTCCACAACAAAATGCTTTTCCCCTACTCCTTAAATTCGCTACTGCAATAAAAAATGTCTATTCGAGATGCTCGAAATGTCAAATAGGAAGAAACCGCCTTCCTGGTGAAATAATTTTACTGCCCTAGCATGCAGTAGGAGGTAATTAAAAATCTATGCGCTATCTAATAACAATTCTTTTGATTATTCTTACCAGTACCGTGGGAATTCTTTGGTTACAAAAACCAGTTCAACGTGTCACCAAGGATGACGTTATCAGTGTCAACAAACGTCAAATTACCCGAGCTGAACTTTCGCCACTATTAAAAGAAAAACAGCTTGACGACCAAGATATACCTGAAATTATTGATACGGTAATAACCAGAGAACTTTTGATTCAGGAGGCAAAACGACGCGACATCGATAAAGAAGAACCATTTCGTAAATCATTAAAAAGTTTTTACGAACAGTCCTTAATCAAAACATTAATCGACCATGAAGCACAATCGTTTACCTATACGCCATCCTCAAAAGAAATTACTACCTATCAACAATTATTACACAAAAAAGTGGATATCTCTTTAGTGCCAGTTTCACAAACAGAGAGCACAGCAAAAAAGAACAATGCAGAAAAAGAAGAGCTGCAAGTCCTTTTCGCCGAACTCACATCTCCCCTGCAGATGGCCATTCTATCCTTAAAAATCGGCAAAAAACCACGAGAATTGAGTTATACAGATGGCAACTACACTCTGCTGATAAACAACATAAGCGATGCCGAACAATCATCAACAATATCTTTATCAGAAGATGATGCGAAGAAATCAATTATTTCTTTCAAAAGAGATGAATATTTAAAAGATTGGCTGGAAAAATTGAAAGAAAAAGCCGACATCACAATTGATAAAGACAAGATCTGAGAGGGGAACATGCCACAACAATATAAAAGACGGCACTACTTCATTGACAAACGGCTGCAAGGTGTATTCGCCCTTAGAGTTTACCTTGTATTAATAGTATCAGCAGTCGCCATCACTCTCTTAATGAGTGCATTAACCTCTGACAGCTTTACCCTACTTTACACTGACAACGATCTGCAGATAGGCCACACTCCTCTTCTCATACTCAAACGGCTTCTTTTGGCCAATTGGATTATTATCGCGCCAGTCGGGATTATAGTCGTCATTCTAGCAATTTTACTGTCACACAGGATTGCAGGTCCGATTTACAAACTTGACTCTATTCTTACTTCTATGAATAACAACATCATCGGCCAAACAATCCACTTACGCCAAAAAGATAACTTCAAAGATACCGCAAACAAGCTAACAACTTTCAACACCACCCTTGCCGGTAAGATAGAAGAAATTAAATCAATTTCGGAGCGACTTGATGTTGTGATTGACAACACAAATCAATCAGCAGATGTGCGTTTGGAGCAGACACAACAACTCAGTCGCGAGCTAAAATTAATTGCGGATTTTTACACGGTGATAAATGAGTAATCCTTGGACTACAATAGCGCTGCTGCTCTCTCTTATTCTCATACAAGCAGAGAGAAATGCGTACGGAAAAGAACTGCAAACCAATTATGCAACTATCACCTACAGCGACGATGAATTATTAAATAAATTCAACAAAAATATCACTCTCACCCGCCAACTGCGCCTAATGATGCGCAACAAAAAAATCTTTACCATCCAGGATGAGGTTAAAGGCAAGGTGGATATTATTGTGGAAAAAGTAGAGACCGTCCTGGAAATGTTCCCGAACATCCTGCAATTCAATCTGAACGTACTGGCAACAGCAGGTGATGTGCAACAGGTATACCAGGCAAGATATGGCAAGCGAGCCGATCATATCGCCTACTATTCTCTTAAAGACAAAACTATTACCATATCCACCCAAGACGCCAGTCTTCGTGTCTTATCCCACGAAATCGGACACGTGGTGGTCGACCATTATTACAAGATCCGGACCCCAAGCAAGATCCAAGAAGTCCTTGCCCAGTACGCTGAAAAATATACAAGTAGGGATGAGTGATCTGTGAACGAAAAGTTGTTGGTCTTCTACACCGTCAAAACGGCATCACATCCCTCTCAATGAATAGGCACGTAACTTTTTAGCAGCCTCCTTATTATCCTGATCAAGAGTCAACACCTTCTCATACTCCTCTTTTGCCCTATACGGAATATTCTCCAGCATATAAGCATCTCCGGCCCTGAGGTGCAATATCGGCTCTCCTGGCATCCTCTGAATGCCCTCTCTGATCACTGCTAAAGCATCTCCGTACCGTTTTTCTCTCAGGAAAAAAGCATACGGAGAGAGAAATAACGAAGTTTTCATTCTAGTTTCGTGATCAAGAAAGGTAAGCGCCTTGCGATAGAAAAAACCAGCTTTTTCTATCTGACCATTCCTCGCATAATAATCGGCATATTTCAGAAAAGGCCCAACCCGTTCCGGCAGGATTGACTCCATTTGATCCAAACCCAAATTATTCCTTCGAAGCAAGGCCACATACTCTTCTAACTTAGCATTAGTCTCCAAAGCAAAAGCTTGTCGCAAGAGATCAAACCCACCCTGGATATCACCGCTTTTGAACATGCGTTTAGCTAAAAACTTAATAGGCTCTGCTGCACGACGTTCAAGTAACGGTAGTCTATCAAAACATATTTTGGAAACAACAGGGTTTATCGTCTCAAAATACCGCCCAATATACGAAGTAAAAAATACACTGGTAGGTTTAAGAAGAAGGACTCTTGCGTACCCGGCCTGCGCCTCTACGTTATTTTTTTCAAATTCAGCAATGTTAGCCTTTGCAAAATGGTAGCCAGCCTTCAGAGGATCAGCAACAATGGCTTGTTCGGCACTACCCTTAATTGCGGCCATACGTGTAGCTGGAATACGAGAATTCAGATAGATATCTCTAATGCTTTTGTAATGATATTCTCCAACAAATTGCCCCACATTAAACATGCCTCCCCCAATCATTAGCACCAGGACCGGCAGTATGATCAGATATCTGGAGATTATCGAAGCGGGCGTTAAATATGTTGGCCGACGCTCCCAGAGGCGCCTACTGTTGGCAGAAGAAACAGTTATGCCGCACAAAAAGAAAAAATAAAAACCGTTGGCCGGGTTGTGCATATTAAAATCGGTAAGGCTATGAAAAAAAATAGCGACCATTCCTGCAACAGCGCCGCAATACATTTGCGCTGCAAAGGGATCATGCCGCTGGCGCACCTTCTGCCACCCCTCTCTAATAACGGCAGAGAGGAACCAACCAACCAGAAAAACCGCCACAATCCCGCCCTCAGATATCAGCTCAATGAAATCGTTGTGAGCATGGTCGACAATTGAACGGTGAACAAAGACCTCTTTATAAACAGGAAAAATTGCTTGAAACGAACCAAAACCTGCGCCTGTCCTCCAGAAATCTCGCATAATCTGTAGACTATCCTGCCAGATCCAAAAACGCCCATCAGACAATCGACCCTCCTGGTTCATAATCCGATCAAATCTGGAAAGAATTGGATCCCACCCCAACCAGGTAACCATTAATAGTGCAGATAAAGCCAGAACCGTCATGGCCTGCCACGAACTTGTACCCTTCTTCAACACGGCAAGTAAACCACCAAGAAACAGTATCGAGGTGATGCTACTAAGAATACCACCACGCGAGATACTGACAGCCAAGGCGGCCACCATCAATACCACGCTGAAATTAAGCAAAATATGAAGATTTGCCTTTGGCAGAGTAAAGAGAAAGATAAACCTTTCGCGAAGTGGCATCTCATAGGTGATATGCGGGCGATTATGCATCGCCAACACAATCCCTATCGGGATAATCATTTCCATAAATCCGGCAAAGTGGTTGCGTGATACCCAAGGACCGAAGGGCAGGGCATTACGTGGAACATCTCGGAACCAGTAAATCTTGCTGGGTGAAGAAAACTTTTGGAGAATGGCAAGAAAGGCTATTAGTGCGGCCAAACCCACGACAATCAATAAAACTTTTCGTAACCTCCTGTAATCTGACAACAATTGAACCGTAACTACATAAAAGGCCAGATAAGAGGCAAAACGAAGGAATTGCTGCAAGGTCGCCTTGGAGTGCAAACTTAAAGGTACAGACATCTTGCCTCCAGCAACTGCCTGGGCCGGTTCATAGAGGAATGCCGCTTTGGGAGATAATTGACAGACCAAGTCGAAGGGCAGAGGAACCAACTGAACTCCCATATACACAAGGAGAAGAACGAACGCCCAGAAACCTGGGACCTTGTACAAATGATTCTTACTACCCCGGCTTAACACATAGGCAAGCAAGGACATTGGAGCCAGAAACTCCATACAGCTGATGGACCAAAGTTCAACCGTACCAAAGGCCAAGGGGCAAAAAATAAGGAGAAAGATATAAATAGCGAAACTTATAGCAATCACAATCGATTCCGTCAGCTGAATCTTGTCCCGCGCACAACGGCGAGGGGGTTATCATTCACCAGATGACCGGCTTTTTCTTTACCGATAATCTTTGCCGCTATCTTATAGGCCCGGGAAAGCTCAGGTCTTCTTTGCGTCGGGGAATGGCAATCCGTAGCCAAAAAATGCACCACACCTTGGCGTAAAAGATACAGGGCGCATTGTTGAGCAGAACTCCCCGAGGCTCCGAGCAGACTCGCCGCAGTAATTTGTAAATAAACACCTGGAGCAAGAAGATGCAGGAGTAAGTGCGGGTCCTGAATCACTCCGGCATTACGTTCTGGATGAGCGACAACAGGAAAAACACCCTGCCTTTGGAGGGAATGAAAGAGTTCCTCGGCATTGCTTGGAATATAGCCATGGGGAAACTCAATCAACATGTATGGCCCATTATTTAACAAACCGATTCGAGGCGACGCAAGTCCGTCGCAGGCCATTTCCGCACCTGGCAGGACATCAAGAGGAATACTATGTTGCTTTAAAAGAGCGTTAAACTTCTTGACTTTTGCAGCAATCACATAGTCGTCAGGTACACCTTCATGAACATGAGGTGTGGCTATAATCGTTGTAATCCCATCGTTTACTGCTTGAAGCGCCATTTTCAAGGCAGAGACATCGTCAGCAGGACCATCATCAAGATCAGGCAGGATATGCGCATGAATATCGATCATGCTTTCTTGTCTGTTTTCTCTGAATAACTTCCGTAATAATTATAGTAGCCTTGATAATAATAAGCGTCATTGCTGTCTTTAATTTTCACAGCATTCAAGACAATCCCTAACATATGTGCCTTAACATCAGCAAAGAGACGCACTGCTCGCTTCAACTCATCCCACGTTGTATCCCCGCCCTTGGTCACTATAATTGTGCCATCAACCAAGCGGCTTAAAATTTGGCTATCAGTCACACTCATTACTGGGGGAGAATCAATAATGATAAAATCATAGCGGACCGACATTTCCTCTAGTAACTGCCGCATGTTGGTAGAGGCCAGGAGTTCTGATGGATTGGGTGGAACCGGACCGGAAGGGATAATATCAAGTTTTTCATCCGCCGCTTTTTGAATTGGCGCAGCCTGACCGGTACTAGTCAGATAATTACTTAAACCAAACTTGTTGCTCAAACCAAACACCTTATGGATCCTAGGTTTGCGCATATCACAATCAACAAGAAGCACCGAACTTTCCGACTGAGAGAGGATGCGGGCAAGATTCAGTGCTGTGGTCGTTTTTCCCTCCTGCGGCATACCGCTTGTCACCAAGATACACTTCGGTGGGTTTCCAGCAGATGACAGCAGAACCTGAGAGCGAATAGATCGATAACTCTCTGCAATCAGACTGCGTGACTCATCACGCAAAGCAGTATTGATATCAATATTCTTTTCCTGCTGGGTAATTACGCCAAGCACATGGAGTCCTGTTTGGCGCTCCACCTCCTCAACCGATTTTACCGTATTATCAAGATACTCTACAAAAAAGGCTATACCAACACCTCCAAATACCCCTAAAATTACAGCAAGCAATAAATTTCTCCCTGGATCTGGCTTTGCCGGAGAACTTGGAGTAGTGGCTTTTTTAATCACCCAGATGTTCACCGATTGCGTCTGTTCCGTGGCACCTTGCTCTTTAACCTTGGAAATAAGCGCATTGTAGAGAGAGCGGTTGGTTTCTACCTCACGTTTAAGCACATCATATTGGATATAACGCTCTTTTTGGGTAAGTAACTCCTGCTTAGTATCGGTAACCAGATCCTGAAGATTCTGTTCCTTCTCCTGAGCCAATTCGTAATCAATTCGAACCGAGTCGATAAGCCTATTAATTTCATCAGATTTTTTCCCTTTAAGAGCACTCACCTCTCCAACGGCTTTCTTCATTAAGGGATGTTTCTCTCCGTATTTTTTAGAAAGCTCCGTCACCTGCTGCTCAGCCATCAACATTTTTTCACGAACATTCTGTAAACCACGATCTGAAGCGAATTGCGGGATAGCCTCAAGAATCCCCATATTTCCACGTGCTTTCTGTATTTGATTATACAAATTTTCGACATCAGAACGTTTAGTCTGGGCCGTACTCTGTTCACTGCTGAACTGTGCCAATTTTTGAGGCGTAATGGCCATTTTATCTTCTACTGTCACTAGATCATTTGCTGTAATATAATCCTGCAAGGCACGTTCGGACGCTTCAAGTTTCTGTTTTTCATCCTCTGCCTTACTTGTCATCCACTGAATTGCATAATTGGTCGTGTTCATTTTTATTTCAAGCATCTCCGCAGCATAAGCATCGGCAATTGAGTTGGTAATGAGTGAGGCTAGACCAGGATGTTCATTCAAATAACTGATTTCAACAATTCGACTGTTCTTAATTGGCTGCGTTGAAATTCTTGATTGAATAATGTCGGCAATTATTTGGGCATCAGAACGAGATTCTTGTTGATCAATTGGCAATTTATTAACCGGTGCAACCTTTAGATGTTTAGAAGTTTTTATTAATGATGTTATTGGGGTGGTAAGTGACTTGACATATGAGGTGATAGTTTGGAATAAAGAACCTTTAGTATCATCCTTAAAAAACAGTTGGCGATAATCGATGTCAAGCTTCAAAGTCCGCACAACTCGATCAATAACATTTCGACTCTTAATAATAGTAAACTGAGTTTCCATAAATTCTGGATCATAGGTTTGCCCCCACCATTTTGCATCGAGAGAGGTATCATAATTTCTTTCGATCAACACATTGACATCCGCCTGATAAAGCGGAGTAACAGCCATTGTGCCAAGTACGACAGAGACTATAGTAATAACAGCGAAAAGAATGATCAACTTTCGACGCTTGCGTATCACACGGAAATAATCACGCAGATGTATCTCGTTTTCTTCTATATTTTCCATTGGGTACCCTTCACAATTTTTGACTATCAAATGAGAAAAAAATCCCTTTCACTCCTATGACAAAGAGCCAGCAAGGGCAGATAATTTGTAAACGTTCACCGGGCACCCCATCTGCTTTGTCAGCAGCCTGCTCATGTGCAACAAGCACCCTTCGCAGACCGCTTTCGTGCAGGTAAGCGACCGTAGGGAGACTCCGGCTGAGGTACCCGGAAAACGTTTACAGCCCGGTGAAATCCGCACGTCCAACGATTACGATAAATTATATGTACCAACTGATCTAATCTGAATGACGAACAAAGAAAAACAGGGATAACAAGGAGCGTTGTTAGAAGAAACTTTCAGGAACAATGACAACATCATCCTTCTGCACGAGAGTATTCAAGTCTACATTTTTCATCACAGTCTTCTCTCCATTGACAATCCTGACAATCTGAACCTTATCCTTAGCTGCCTTACCGGTAAAACCAGAAGCAAGCGTTATGGCTTGAAGCACCGTTGCGTTTGACTCAACCTTATAGGCGTCAGGTTTTACCACCTCACCGGTAACATAACACATGCCGGCTTTTGATATATAAATGGTGTCCTTGTTCTCAATAAATAGTTTCTGGTATTGTTCATCACCTTCCATCAGCGCCTTTAAATCTACGGTAATATTTTTAGCATCACCGGCAACTGAATCACGCTTGATAATGGCTGAATTCCCAGCAATTTCCGAAAGACCACCTGCCTTGGATATCAACTCAAGCAATGTCGTTGGTCCACTCAAATCATACGCGCCAGGGTTCTTCACCATTCCCAGAATAACTCCTTTCTTACTTCCATATTCCTCCACAAACACATTAACTTGAGGATTGACAATATAACCGTCTGCAAGTAACGAAGTTAATTTGTTTGCAATCTCAGAAATAGTTAACCCACCTATTTGAACCTGCCCCAAGAGTGGCATTTGAATAACTCCCTCACCGTTAACACGAACCTTGGTCTCCATATCAGGGTGGTCATAAACAGAAATCTTCAAAACATCATTGGTGCCAACCATAAAATCTACAGCATGACATAACCCGGACATTCCTCCGCTAAAAAAGACCAACACAAAAAAAATGACCCGCAATATTTGAGTAAAATACTTGCTACGCATTATTGTCTCCCTTCCTTCCCAATTAGACACCTTACCCGAGTACCTGATATTCCTCTGCACAAATATACAGCAGAAACACAATTAAAGTCGAACCATATTCTGGCTAATTATATCGGGAACTTGGGTTAGATTGCAATAGCGGAAATAAAAAAGGGGAGCCAAATGGCTCCCCTTTTTTATTTCCGCTATTGCAATCTAAAATCCAGCAGAGAGCTTCACATACAATAGATTAGTAGAATAATCATTCAAATCGAGACTGGAATCCTGGTCAGTATAACTATATCCAGCCTCGGCCTTAAGCCAATCTTTTAATGCATAGGTACCAACTAAAGAAGCGTTATATATATCATCATCTCGATCTACAGTGCCTCCATCATAGTTATTCTGCCCAAATCCGAATTGAAGTCTCGCACCTAGTTTTTCTGTAAATTGAGTAAAAAAGGCAAGATTTATTTTTCTGTCAATTGAGTAATTGGAGGTTAACGCGGTGGATTCACCTATCTTTTGTGATAAAATCACTTGTGCGCTCGTCTTCCCTGTCATTTTATAATCAGCAGTCAACTCAAAAGCAGGTTCTGTAATATCTCCGTCATCAAGCGTAGCATCTCTTACTGCAACACCTACCTTTCCCTTTAGGGTTGTCTTATCGGTTGGTCGCCAATCCATACCAACATAGGTATAATGTTGTTTATTATCTAGTAACTTGCTCGTTTTGTAGGATAAATCAATAAATTCATATTGAAAAAAAAACCGAGGTCTTCTCTGTATACTTATAATAAAGATACGCTGCTATTGAGTTGTCGGTGCGATCTCTCCATTCATTTGCAACATCATCATAATTCAGATCGAAATTAGTATAATCGGCTCGAAGCGAAAATTTCTCAGTCAAATCGTAATCTGCTATTACCCCAAAAAGATTGCTTTTAAACTCTTCTGCTACAGTAGATCCTGTAATTCCCAAGGGATCTTGTGAATCTGTGAACTTATCAAACATGTCAATTGAAAGCCCGCTCCGCAGATTTACCTGAAAAAACCCCTCTACAGATTGCTTAGCATTGTCCCTATCGGAATGACTATTATAATCTGTAATATCAGCGACATACATTGCATAAGTCTGATACCGACTGAACCTTTTTACTTTATTAATTGCCTGAAAATGCCCGCCAGGCGATGTGTTATTGGTACTAAGATTTAAGATAATATCTTTGCTCGCAGGAACAGCCAACCAAATTCCAGGAGAGTATGTCATCAACCAATCACTGGTCTTGTTATTGCTATTGTAAATATTGTCAGAAAATGAAGCAGTTACTGATACAAATGGATGAAAATATCCCCCCTTAGCCCCAAACAATTCATCAGGCACAAGGGGTTGAGACTCATTACGAATCATCAGCTTTGGTGATACACTCTGCCCTAAAACATCTTCCTCAACAATTGAAGCATGAGCAACAGGGATCACAGGTAAAAAGACAATGAATAATGCGACAGCCAAACTACTAGTTAGCAAGTATCTGTTCATATCAGCCTTTTATTATTCACTAAATTTACTACAACAGGTTTGAATTTTTTCAATCTTATTTACTTCAGAGAACCAGCAGAACAACTCTTGTTATTCTGGAACATTCACTTCAAATATTGAGGGACTTGAATAAGGTAATACTTCGTCTTTTTCAGGCTCGTCAAACATTGAAGGACTTGAATAAGGCAAAACTTCATCTTCGGCAGGAGTGTATGCTAAGACATCATCATCAACGAATGGTATTATTATTGAAACACTTATAAAGTCTTCTCGCGTTACAACAGGATCTCCCCCGATTATGACTGTCTCTGTTTGGCCTTCTTCGGCAGTATATGCCAAGGTATCTTCATTGATTGAGCAAATGTCGGCCACTTTAGCCCTAGAAAATGCCTGATCTATGACAATTTCAGGAATTCCAGCCAGCATTGCCACATCCCTCACCTCTTCCTCCGTGATACCAGCTCTAACCATTGAAGCAAGATATACTGTCGGATTTAGCCCCTCAATTCCTTTAAAAATCTGAACAATTGCCCGTGGAGATATACCCTCGGTAAGTGCTGAAACAGTAACCCCAACCAGGATACAATACTGGAACTCCTCTAACTTGGGATCCCGAGCCATCTGAACAATTTCCTTAAGTGTAACTCTCTGCCGACTTACCTCATCGACAGCCTCTTGACACCCTGTGATCTGCGAGCATCCCTTACCAATAAATAGCGCATTAAATTCATCCTGGGTCATGGCATTGGCAGGTAAAGCCCCAGTAAGAATCAACAATAAACTTAGACAGATAAAGTGTTTACACCGGGTGAATAATGTCATAATGAACCTCATGAAATTATTTGATCCGTACAATTTCATAGTAATAATACGGACGAATACTGCATAAATAAGACAAAATCAACAAAAAAAACCAATTAAATACCAGGATGGTGCCATAAAATTCCAAACACAACCGAACCATTCCTAATAAGCTCCCTGCTCAAGAAATTCATACACGGTGTTAATGTCTGAGTACACTGCCTCATAACAGGGATTTTCATCAACAAGACGTATCATAGCAGCAATATCCTGCTCCACCAGTGGTCGAGAAGATGAACACACGGAAACAAGTCGACTGATTGTCTCGGCCTTGCTCAACGGAGATATCTGGGTTGCTGCAGATAAATCATATCTTGGAAATACAATAACAGCGGGTTCAATCTGCAGATTTAGGTTAAAAATTGTGTTTAAGATCGGCGGCAATATTTTAACATTTTTCCCATCCGCCCGCTTATAGACCGGCACTTGATCAAGCACTGGGTATAACTGCCGTAACACTTCAACTCCACTTGTCTTGATACTCATAGGTAAAGGAAGTGGTGCGATTAAGCCCTTGTTTGGCTCTAGCAACGCCAGCTCATCGGCAAAAAAACTATATCCTTTGCGAGCCAATGTGGCAGCAAGTGTTGTTTTTCCGGCACCCGCATCCCCAGGGAACAAAATGGCTCGATTATTTTTTTCCAATACTGCCGAATGAAAAAGCAACCTATCAGTCAATGATTCCGTAATACGAGTAAAAGTCACACCGAGGAGTATAGGCAGCAGACATTCTTCATGTATCCCATAATAATAACATCGACCATTGACATAAATATCAAAATGCTCACTACTCGAAGCATCGGCGGATGGGAAAAGTAGCAAAGTAGTGTCAACCGGTCGGTCGAGGGACGAAACAAAGAACGCATGCAAAGCACTCTTATATTCTCTAGCAACCTTACAATCGAACGAACAAAATGCAATCGAATGGCCAGTGGTACTAATTAAGAATCTATCTACACCTTGAGGAGCACGGACCAGAGCACAATCACTTTGCGTAGGGACTGGATCAAATTCATTAGATTTAGTATCGGACTCGATGAATGTAGTGTCGACAAGTTGCGCCTCATGTAATACCTGCAAAACCAAACCTGTGTCGACTCGGGCCTGCTCTAACGATATCCCATATATTGATGAGAGCCTTGAGCTGATATCATCAACGTTTGGATCGTCACCAACTAAACACCAAATGACAGATGCTGTATGATTTAACGTCCATATTCTTCGTGTACCTGGTAGAAATAAAACACTACCTTCAGAAAAAGGCAGAAAAAGAAGATCTGAGGCTCCCCTCGGATAGAGGAGAGTTGCTATTGAGAGCATTCTAGGAGCAAAGAGAAAATTTAATGTTACTCAATCGACAGCCAACCACTATCACAACCCATCACTATGAATTTATGAACAATAATAATATAAATTATAATTATTGCCTGTCGTTAGCATCAACGCTTATGTATGTTATCAGTTTTATTGTGTCGATTAAATTATGGTCTCCAACCAGGAGGTGGCGCTGTGCCAATAGGTGGTACTCCTGCGGCGCCTGATGTCCCCGCATTTGCTTTTTCAACAAACAAAGACATGATGACTGGAGTAGCGTAAACAACATAGATGCTCTTTTTTAAAAAATTACGCCGAGCCTCATCGGTCGTATTTTTTTCGCTAGTGGCGTCAAGAGCATCTTGTTCAATTGTAATATTATTCATTTACTGACACCTCCAAATAAGTTCATCTATCTCGCAAGGTGAGTTGAACTTACTATTCTAACTATTGACAATATAAAACCTAGTATATAATCGATTATTACGTCTATATGTTCCCATATTACTTCATTAAATCACACCACGAATGAAAATGAGCACATCAGAAAATTTTAACTCGTGATTTTCAACTTACGCATTCTTTCTGGAACGCCGCTTTGCGCCTATGATTCCAACCAAACCTGTGCCGAGCAATAGCATTGAGGCAGGCTCGGGAACTGGGGCGCCACTAATGGCGTCATTCGCACAGGTAGATCCGCCCCAAAAAATAGCAGGTCCATCTACGTTAAGATCGGCAAGAGAGCTTTCGTCCAGCGTAAATGAATATATATATTTAACTGTTGTTCCATTACTACCAGTAGAAGTCTTGATAACCCCATTAGTAATGAGCAGAGAGGAAGTATAACCATCTACTGCGACAGGTGAAACCTTATTAGGCCCACCAAAGTATTCACTGTATTTTTCACCATAATACACTCCTCCTCCTCCAACTGATGATCCTTCGTAGAAATCCGAGGAACTCTTCCAAGTACTGACACCATAAAGCCCGACACCATGTGTGCCCGGCGACGATTGTAGAGCAGCAGACCATTCACCGTGATTCTGAAGAACCACGGCATAATCAAAATCACCATCCCGGTCAGGATCAATGAAAAAATCAGCCAGATTATAATAATAGTTTCCCACTTGTGTTGGACCGGATGTACCTCCTGGTGCATTGTTGAAGTTTGTGTACAAATCAAATGTTATCTTACCGTCGCCCCGAGTGATATTTACTCCAAACACCTCAAATATTGTCTTATCACCAATAACATCATAGAAATAGGTATCACCATAAATACTATAATCAACATTATCCATGCTATATCCTAAAAGTGAAGCTGTTGTATCATTAATGGTGTACGCCGACGCTGTGCCGGAAATAATGGATGTTGCAAGAAAAAAACAAGCGACTGCTGTATGTTTTATCATTTTTTACTCCCTTATTCTTTAAGTTAGACAGCTGTTTCAGGTAACAACCCGAATCAGCTCTCCGCTTATTAAAGCCATCTGCTATCTTCGGGCTGAAACCATATACTGAGCAATAAGTAGGCCAACGGCACAACAGGCGAGAACTACCTACCTAAATTTGACAAAAATCCCTTTTTCCTGCCCCAACCATTTAAATTCAACTACGAAATCATACTATACATATTTTTCGGTTATTCCTAGAAAAATATAAAATAAATTTCAGATTACTACCAGATACCACTAACTCTAATCACAACTAATCCTTGGTGACAAGTGCAAGCATATATACACCTTGCAGCCTTTAACATAAAACAATAACAGAAAAAACAGAAGATACTCACAAGCTCACAATTCACTTTTCCGGAAGTCCATCAATAAAACACGGAAAACCATTTGAGAACCAGGAAATATTTGTACTTTTTGCCACATTTCAACACTCAAATCAATTATCATCCATAAAAAAGGAAATCATCTGATTCCACTCAGCCAGAGAACTGAGTCAGCCAAAGAGGTAACCAAGTTTTAGAAATTTGTAAACGTTCACCGGGCACTCCATCTGCTTTGTCAGCAGCCTGCTCATGTGCAACTAGCACACTTCGCAGACCGCTTTCGCGCATCTGGAGGGCCCGATGAACGTTTACATTCCGGTGAAATCCGCAGGTTCAACGCTTCTGGTGAACGATTACAGAAATTTAATAAACTGCAACAATCTCTCAAGGTTTGGCTATCGGAACGATAACCATCTCGCCACTTGACTCTCGATAACGGATCTCTCCATGAATTTCCTCAATCGAGATCGTTCGATCAAGAGTCAAACGGATCTCTCGAGTACCGCTCTTAAGATCATTTATTAACCACTTCAGCTCTCCCTTTGCCTCATTAACACTCTTCGCAGGGGGGTGAGCCTTAACAACCGAGAACTGAACAGGAACAATCTGAATAACAATAATAGATTGCGGCGGAGTTTCTCTGGCTGAAACTTCAAACACCACCTCTTGACCTGTAATCGGCAAATATCTCGCCGAAACCAAAGCAGCCGCGTAAAGATGATTCGGCACACCAAAAGCAACAACCATGACGAGAAACAAAAAACACAAGATGTTGATCATTACCATTCGCACACCGCAACGCAATAAAGTCTTCATAGGACGACACCTCCTTCGCATCGGAACAATCATAACTTATGTTCTGCATTGCAACTAGCACTGCGAACTCTTCAATTCCCGTAGGTTGGGTTAGGCCACTAGCCCAACCTACGAGAACACGAAACAATTTATGTTCTTTAGCGCTTATATTTTTGCACCACATACCTTTCCGTTCTTTTATCCCACATGTATCCATCACCAGTCCAGATGCTATCGATAAGATCCCGATCAAAATCCAGTTGCACCAACACGCTGTAGCGATCATAAACGGCAAGGATTTCCTCGTCATCAATCATATTGTTTTGATCAATATCTGCCCAATGATAAGGGGCAATCACCAGGCCATCGTCTCCTATAATATCAACCTGGACCTGATCACCCTGGTTAATCGTTACACCACCACTGAATATCAGTTGCCCACCATCGATTGACTTCACTGGTGCCTTAACCAAATAAGCAAAGATCGCCTCCTGTTTATCAGTACGGCTGATCCACTTCAAAACACCACTTTCGACATCGGCAGAGACAAAAGACGGCTCGGAATTCAGAACCCGACAACCGGAAGGAATCGACTCTCTCACAATGAGTGAAACCGAAGACTGCTGGCTCGTAGAGACCCTAATGAGCACCGGAAATATCTGACCTGCCGGGATATGCTTAGGCAAAATCCGTTCAACCACAACCGACACAGGGGGCGCAACGGGAGGGACAGGCTTGATGAACATAAGATAGATTCCACCAAAGGCAACACAAGCACTTATTACCAGCAGCCACGGCATAAAGGAGCGCCAGTGAGATCTACTTAAAACATCAGAGCCGACAGGTTGAATCGACTTATTGTCCTGATCTCCCTGGGAGAGACTTTCAACCTCCCCATCCTGAGGCGTAACAACAGAGTCATCACCCTGTTCTAAATCCAGAATCGCATCAAGCTCTACCTCCAGCGCCTCAGCGAGCTTTTCAGCATTTTCCATTTTCATGGCAGGATACCGACGATTCTCCCAACGAGAAACTGTATCGGTCGTCACTCCAATGAAGGTGGCCAGATAGAGTTGGGTTAACCCCTTGGCCTCCCGCAGTTTACGGATCTCCCCACCATCAATTTTTGCCATCGGCACAATACCGGAAGCAATATTTGTGGTAGGCGTATTGTCAGTTTTGACCATTATTTTTCTATCGCAGATCTACGGCGAAATCTATGCTGAATCCGTTTGCTATGAGCACAAGCCTAACCAAGAGCAGATATGCCCGACCTCAAAGACTGATACCAATCGAAAACCGGAGTGATTTATGATTGATGGCGTCACAAAAAGTGCGATCTACTTCGTTGCGTGGCGGTTTTGCTCGTTCGATCATACCATATATATGGCCTCACTCACAAAACACACCCCGCGCCTTGTATATCGCACCTTTTGCTTAGCCATCCCCGGACTTTTTGCGAGATTATCATGATTAGCAGCCGTTAAGAAATAACATGTACACTCTGCCCCTTACCGTACGGCTCCATATGCCGTTTCAAGTGTACAAAGTGAACAGGATATTTCTGCACAACGGCTTAACATCAAAAGCCGTGTACACCCCTTCAACCAGAGCGATACAATATACCCCATGAGCCCCTGCCATTAGTGGATGTCGGGTCGATATCAGGTCATGTCGAGCCCCATGTCGCCCTATGTCGACTATCCCAACCATCTCACACTGACTATATTCAGGTCAATAGACGAATCTCATCGTGGGATTCTAAGACAGGCAGGATTTCCTGCATATTGTAAAAAGTATCATGGAGGAATAACGATGAAAAAGACAGTAATGATTGGTGCCATTTTAGGCCTCGCCTTGACTATTGGAATAGAAAGTTTATCGGCTTCGGCCGGAGACTCTTTAAAAACGCCTGCGACCGAACTTGTCATCGACGGCAAAAAGCCGGCACGTTTCAACCACACGACCCACGTGACCTTGGGTCTGAACTGCGGAACTTGTCATCATGATGCCGAGCACAAGGCGCTTACCGCCGAGGCAATCGCCGCCCTTCCCGATACCAAGGCGCTTAGCTGCATTACGTGCCACAACAGCAGCTTCAGCAACAAAGATCTCCAGAAACAGAAAGATGTTTTTCACGCCAGATGCAAAGAGTGTCACAAGACAGGACACAATGGCAAGAAAGGGCCTTCTGGGTGTGCTGACTGCCACATCAAACAGGAAAAGAAAGCTGTCGAAGGGTGCTAGTCACCTGACACCCTGTGCCGAATCTGTGTTGGGTTACGGCCTGGCGGCCTAACCCAACCTACGACTACGACAAATAGATGGTCTTCACCTACAGGGAATAACAAGAAAACAGTGGTGTCTGATTGGATGTCATCAATCACCACCCACTATCATGGTTTGTTGCTGTCAATCGACTTAAGCTGAACAACAAGTTCACGGGCTTGAATCAATTGCTGGGGCGTTAGCAGACCAGCGGCGAACCCCAAGTTACTTATAGCATTTTTGTCTCCCTGGTCTGCTGCCAAAGCAATCCAAGCATAAGCGTAAACATTATCTCTAGGGACACCCCTCCCATTATGGTACATGCGCCCTAAATAATACTTAGCAGCAGCATCTTTGTTCTCTATAGCTTTTCTGTACCACTCAACTGACTGTACAAAATCCAGAGGAACTCCTTTTCCCTCTTCATACATCAATCCTAATTTATATTGAGCTACAGCATATCCTTGGCTAACGGCCTTACTATACAAATCAACAGCATAGCCATAATCTTGAGACACTCCATTCCCGTCTGCATATAAATCCCCCAACGAGACCAAAGCCTCTACCTTTCCCTGATCAGCAGAAACTCTTAAGGTCGTAATTTCCTTGTGGACTTCGTCTAAATTAGCCAAGGCCCCTTTATGCCTCTGCTTTGCTGCTTTACCAAACCAATTGATAGCCTGAGTATAATTCTGACGAACTACCTCACCCTTGTAATACAGCAATCCTAAGTTAAATTGAGCATCAGCCTCACCTTGCTCAGCCGCCCTTTGAAACCAATAAATGGCCTGGGAGTAATCCTGCGACACACCATGACCCTTGGCGTACAATGTCCCTAACTTATTCTGAGCGGCTATATCTTCATGAAGAGCTAACCTTCTCGTTTGATCAAAATCAGCAGTATCGTCTGCCAATGCCAAACTGCCAGACATTAACACCCCCGCCATAACCAGCAAGGTCACGAATCCAGCAAAACGACCCAAGCTCGATACTTCCATTGTTCCTTCCTCTTTTAGCACGTTAATACGACACAAGCCCTATTCCGTCCGCCACCAAAAAACTTTGATGGGATCGAAAAACTTAAACTACTATATTGCTGTGTACTTTTACTCGTTAAACAATATCGCCTAAAAGCAGACCCCATCTACAGAATCACCCAAAACCATAAATATCGTCCTTTCGAAGCATCACTACCCCCCTGTTAGTTTTTGATAGAAACTACCAAAAATAAAATTATCCGAGTTGTTTAATGATGTAAACCAAAAACAAGCGTAAGAGATTGAATGGAAGATTTGAGAGAGATAGCATCACCAACGAAGTGTGAGTTACAGACAATAATTACAGCGTCCAAGTGGTTATTGATTGCTCATCTTTCCCATATTTTACATTGAAAGTTGAAATTAAAGTAGTAGCTCGGACTGTGGCATTATCACTGACAATGGAGCCTCTTGCAAAATGAGGATATTTTTCACTCCTGGTCATTTTGCAAAAGCTCGAACACGTAATTTCAACAAGTTAGACGCGAAGTGATTCTTGCATAAAGAAAAGTTGTTCATTTTGCAAGAGGCTCAATTAATTTGAATTCTTTCTCCTTCCGTGTAATCCATTCTGAGAAAAATGCCCTGATTTTCTTGATTCTGTGTCAGTGAATTTAAGAGCCAACACCGTGGACCCTGATCCCGGCGGTTTCAAGAATCCACTCCTTGAGCTGACGGTTGGCATCGGCAAGACTCCTGAACTCCCGTAACGGCATGAAATTACGTTTGACATATTTCACCCCAGCCTCGACCCGGCCCTTTTTCTTAGGGTCTCTGGGTGGGCATGGCGAGATCAAAAAGCCATAGCCTTCGGCGCATTCGGCGTAGGAACGCTGCACCTCGGGGTCATGCCAGCAGGCCTTGGTAATGCCTGATTTCAGGTTGTCGATCATGACCTTTGACGGAACCCCGGCAAAGAACTCGAAGGCTCGGCGATGGCAGCCCAGCCAAGTGGCGATCTTCTGGTCTTTGACCACTTCCACGTATTGATGTCGGCTGAAGGCCAAGGTCATCACAAAGAACCAGGTGGAATACTGTTCGCCGGTTGTCGTGTCGATGATCTTGGGACCGGATCCGAAATCGACCTGCGCCGTATCGCCAGGATCGAAGTCGAGCATCACCGTGGCTTGCGGGGTATTACCGGCAATCTTCTGGAGCAGTCGGCGAACGGAAGAGTAGCTTCCTTGGAATTGATGATTGCAAACCAGGGCCTGGTGGATGGTGGTCGTTTGAATGCCTTCCGCCTGCCAAATGCGAAGCTGATCCTCGTATGGTTCGGCAAGGGAATCTTGCTGAGGAAGACTGCTTTGGCGCTGAAAAGCAACAGCCAGAATACTGTCTTCCGGGAGGGGTTTAGCGGACTCAGCCAGTCATGGCTTTGGGCAATACTCCGGATTTCTCCGGCCTTGACCCGGCCGATAAGCCCGGCTTTGGCGAGTTGGCGGTCTGACGCCCCAACCGCATACGGGAAAGAATTTGGTGAAACTCATACATCTCGAACCTCCTGTTGGCCATTTGGCGCTCTCCTCTGAGTGAAAGAAAAAATCAGGGAGGGTACACCGGTTAGTAGGAAATGTCCGAAACCCGTTTTGCTTTTTACATGGCACCTTTAAGGCGATCACAGGGTGGCTCCATTAGGCCGATCACGAAGTGGCTCTATTAAGGCGATCACGTTCACCGGGGTGGCCCCATTAGGGTGATCATTAACAGAGGACCAGGGCATCCTCTATGGAGCGGGGTACGGCTTGGCGGTTCATTCCGGGTTGGTGGGGACACTTCCTGTCACGACACCTGACCCAACCCCAACCCCAGAACCAGCTACCATGCTTCTTATGGGCACCGGCTTGACCGGGTTGAGCGCCAGTCGAAAAAAGAAGAAGGCATAAACCTCAGCCAATAGAATCAACCTCAAGACAGGTCCATTCATTTGGCCCTGCTTTTTTATTGGCAGAATACCTTCGTTGGTGGGGTGTAATACAGAAATTCGTGTGGTCACAGATGAGGGCAACCCCGTCGACCTGTTCGGCGAATTTTGGGGGTCGGGGTGCCCTAACGGAAAAAAAGACCGTCTCGCATTTTATGGAGGGTGGTCTTTTTTTTGGGGAGAGGCGAAAAGAATATATTATGAGCCTCTTGCAAAATGACCGATGGACTGGCCAGCGAAAATATCTATATAACATACTGAAATAATTGATCTTCATGCCGTTCCACGTTATAGTTTTGTATCCAGCAAAACAAAAACAGGGAGGATGGCATGAAGATCAAAG
>VMSU01000110.1 GCA_013792005.1 Desulfobulbaceae bacterium | reverse complement strand
CCTCACCATCGATGCTGAGCACGGTGTGCTGGCCAACGACAGCGACCCGGACGGAGATGCCATTCACGTTGCATCAACCTCTTTCGGTTCCGATGGTGGAACACTGACCATGTGGACTGACGGTCGCTTCAGCTATCAGTCAGCGGCAGGATTCACCGGCACCGAGACCTTCACCGTCAACATTGCTGACTCATTTGGTGCAGTCTCGAGTGAAACACTGACCTTTAACGTGAATCAAACAACCCTGCAGGTGACCAACCTCGTACCAACAGCCAGCGGTTTCGATCTATTCTTCAATGGTCCGCTGAATGGGAGCGTGCTCAACCTCTACGACACCCAAACAGGCGGGCTGGGGGCTGCCGATATTACCCTGATCGGCTCCACCTCCGGTGCGGTCAAAGGGTCGATGGTGGTTGATGCCGCTGCCGGCAAGGTGCGATTCACCAAGACTGGTGGCCCCCTTGCCGCTGACACCTACACCGTCACCGCTCGCAGCGCGACGAATGGTTTTGCTACCCCATCAGGTCAGCTATTGGATGGAAATAGTGACGGGACTGCCGGAGACAACTATGTAGCCAGCTTTACTGTGGCTTCCTTCAGCGGGCGAACTTTGGAAATTGCCGACTTCATGCGTGGCCCAGGCCAGGAGGTTAACCTTCCAACAACAGGAGCTGACATCCCGATTACACTCAGTGACGGCAATGGAGTACAGAGCCTCTCATTCACCGTTCTATACAATCCTGCCTTGCTGACAATCCGTGGCGCAAGCGCCGGAACCTCATTGCCGACTAACAGTTCTGTGACTGCAACCATCACCTCAGGACGGGTTGATATCACTGTTACCGGCATCGGCACTCTCACCGCCGGCATCAAACAGATGGTCAAACTCGATGCTATCGTTCCTGATAATGCACCATACGGAGCAAAACATTTAATTGAGTTGACCAACGTACAGATCAATAGTGGGGCCTTGACTGCCAGGGGTGATAATGGCCTCCATCTCGTGGGCTACTCCGGTGAAACTTCAGGTAACGCTGCCTATAGTACCTTGGATGCCCAGCTGGCCTCTCGGGTAGTGGTCAGACTCGATAGCGGTTTTGCTGCTTACCCGAATGTCGATCCACTCATTGTGGCAGATGTCAACGCCAACGCAGAGCTTAACTCTCTTGATTCCACCACGATTCTTCGAGAAGCCGCTTGGTACACAACCGGAAATGCCGCTTATAACCGCCTAGAAATTGACCCGATCCCTGCTGGGGTAGTTCCTATTTTCTTTGGCGGACCAGACCCTAAAGTCACTATCCCCACCACCCTGACAGCGTCCAAGGGCTCAATAATACGAGTTCCGATCAACCTTGAACCACTGGAGCCGGCAAGTGGACTTCAAGCGGTGGAGATTCGCCTTAGCTATGACCCTCAGGTCTTACGAATCAAGTCCATCAACAGGGGCACTATTACCAGCTCCTTTGGATCCTTTATCAGCAGCGATAGCAATGGTATTTTACGGATTGACACCAGCAGCATGCTACCCTTGGGCGAGCTAGTAGCTGGCACCTTGGCCGAAATCGAATTTGAGGTCATTGGAGTGCCGGCGAATGGCAAATCGGTCCTTGATCTCCAGTGGGTCAACCTTAATGACGGGCATATGGTGCTTACGCCATTGCCGGTTCCAGGTGCCGATGAGGCCGATGGCCAAATCACCATAACCAAAGAGGAACCGAAAAATTCTTCCATCAATCCTTTCTTCAAATGGACTCGGTCACGCCAGACTAGCGAAGACAAGACAACCGATGAAGATGCAAAATCAATAATCCGCTTGGGAGAGACCACATCTCTTGGGGCGACACTTCCGATTGAGATTGCGCGCAACAAATCCTCAGCCTGGGTAAAGAACTTTGTCGATCAAAAATCTTCACTCCATAAAATATCAGGTTCGAATGCTCGAATCATGGTTAGTCTCCCCGTAAACAATCAAGCGACAGGAGGGGTAAAGGCCGCGAAGTAACCCTCGTCTTCAGTATTACAAGAAAAAAGCGCGCTGTTGATTAGACAGCGCGCTTTTTTCTTGTTCGTTTAAACCCCATCTGTTTTAGATAAGGGAGTCGGCTATCATTCATCTGCCCCCGAACAACTAAGCCGTTGTCATGAAATAACCTAGTCATTTGTTATAGTCGAATCGGCATAAGGAGCCGTAAAGGCACGATCAGCAATGCATAAGTTATTTTATGACAGTGACGGCTCCTAATTCTCGACTAACATATGGATCTGCCCCTCATGACCCTACGCCAAAAAAAAAGATTTTCTCTATTTTTTTTATTATCGGTTTGCCATCCGGCATCACACGCATCAGGGCTGAGTCTTGATGAAGCCGTAACTAACGCTCGAAACTCCTTACCTATCTATCAAGCTTCTCAACAAAAAGTCGCGGCCACAGAGGCTCTGTATACCGCATCACTCTCCCCCTACCTACCAACCATCGACGGATCGGCCAGCGAAAACCAGCACCATAGTTCAGCGGAAACATATAATTCAAAAAATTATAAAGTTGCTGTGTCGTACACGGTATTTGATGGCGGGAAGCGTCTGGCCAATCGAAAGATTGCGGGATCGAACCTCACTGTTGACCAACAGGAAACCAGAAAATCAGAGATAGAACTTGTATCCACTGTAACAACAGCCTTTTATTCTGCTATTGCTCAACGTGATATCGTAAAACAACGAAACCTGCAGTTTCAATTTGCCGAAAAAGATCACAATATCGCCAAAGGCAGACACAAACTGGGATATGTCAAACTCTCAGATGTGCTGCAGGCTTCAGTTCGACTTGAACAGGCTCGATTCAACATCATCGAAGCAGAAGGGGATTATAGAAAAGCGCTGTCAGAGCTCAACTCTCTCATGGGCCTCCCACTTCAAGATATCCATGACCTTACAGGCTCCATGAATGACGCTATTTCACCCCCTGATGAGAGCCAAATTAATGAAGCAGCAAAAAACCGCCCTGAAATTATTCAGGCAAGAACTGCCATTGATATCTCAAAAGATACCAAATTACTGGCAAAGAGCGCCTTTTATCCCGTCGTCTCAGCGAGCGCCGCCCATGATAAAAACGATTCAGAACTATACCAGACATCCTACCCTGAAGAGCAAATCATCGGTTTTTCGGCTAACTGGAATTTTTTTGAATGGGGGAAATACTACAAAGTTGTCGCTGCAAGACACGAGGTGAGCGCCGCTGAGTTGCGGCTACAGGAGGCACAGCGTAAAGTTCTACTCGATCTGAGTAAAGCAAAAGACGATTTCATTACCTCCTCGGACATGCTCAAGGTTGCCGACCAACAAATCGTCCACGCCGAACATAATTACAATCAAGCTCTTGGTGAATACAAAGCCGGCAAAGGTGATATCTTGTCCCTCGTGCAAGCTGAGAGCCTTTTAGCCGATGCCAAGGGCCAACTGATCACAGCTAAATTGGATGTGATTTTATCCAAAGTGCAATGGGAAAAAGTCGCAGGCCTGTCGGCATCGGACATTACTCAATAACTGATGGCGTCGCAAAAAGTCCGATCTACTGCGTTGCGGAGCATTTTTGTTCGTTCGGCATACCATATGTATGGCCTCACTCTCAAAAAAACCCCGCGCCTTGTATCTCGGCCCTTTTGCTTAGCCATCCCCGGACTTTTTGCGAGATTATCAATAACTGCCTCAACCTAAGAGATGCGGTTCAAGGCGTTTTCTGTACTGGAATCCTAACCTTGCACTTGATACCTGCCGAAATTTTCATTTCAGGATTCGCCAACTCAACACGCACGACAAAAGTTCCACTTGGCGCATCCGCGACTAGGTCAACTACACTAACAACGCCCTCGTACACAGCGCCCTCCGGAACCTCCGGCCTCACTTCAACAATGGTACCCTTGGTAATTTTACCCATCAATGCCAAGGGAGCTGCGATCTCTACATACAGTGGGTCGAGAGCTGCCAGTTTGAGGATAGGTTTTTTTTCTCCGGAACCAGCCACTACCACTGCGCCCGGATTGAGAAAACGCTCCACAACAACCCCGGAAAATGGACTTTTCAAGGTCCGAGCACTAAGAACTTCCTTGGCGCGCAATAACTCGAGTTCTGCAAGTTGCCTATTTTCCTTAGCTTCAACAAGTTGTGCTTCGGCAAGCTGCTGTTCTGCCTCTGCCTCTTCCTTGTCCGCCTGAGAGGCAAATTCTTCGCCATAAAGCTGAGACAGCCGTTTTTCTTTTCGCTCACTAAAATCACACCGCGCCATTGCCGATTGAATTGGAGCCTCCATTCTTGAACGAAACCACCACAATGCTGCCGTGGCCTCTTCCTGACCAGATTCCAACTTCACTAACGGCTGATCTTTTGTAACAAAATCTCCCCGCTCCACAGTAATCTCTTTTATGAGTCCTTCAACCGGGCTTCGTATCTCCACCGTTTGGTGAGGTTCGATCATAGCATCCAGTTCGACTGTTTCTGGTAAACCAGCTGCGATTACTGGACTCATCGCAACCCACATCAAAGCCAAACTGATACCAATGGTAAACAATTTCATACAATTCCCCTTCACCATTTCTTTCACAATCGAATGTGTCATGACAAAAAAACCGCTCTATTGGACCCCGGATCGAATAACCTCAATAAAGTTATTCTACACGCCCAGTGAAAGCCATCATCTTGTCCAGCCTCCTATCCGTTTCCAACGTATCCTTTCGTGAACGTGCATGACGTTGCTCCGCCGCCCATTGTGCTGCCCTGATCAACCACAAATAAAAACGTAACCCCATTATCTGATGGCACAAATGAAACAACCCCTGCACAACCTTAAGTTGACTATCAACAAATAATTTAACCAATTCATCTTCGATGGAGGCAATTGCAATACACGTTCCCGGGTCACCCTGCCGAGCGCAGCGGCCAAAAAGCTGCCGATCCACACGCCGCGAATCATGGAACTCGGTTAAGATCACATGCAAACCACTCTTCTCCTTTACTCCCAAAGCCAATTTTATGTCAGTCCCTCGCCCTGCCATATTTGTCGCAATAGTAATGCGCCCAAGTTCCCCTGCACGACTGATGATTTCCGCTTCATCCCTGTCCTGACGCGCATTAAGAACAACATGCGGCAGTAACGCCTCACTAAAAAGACGACTCAAATGCTCTGATGCCTCTACTGAACGGGTCCCAACGAGTATTGGCTGGTTCGTTTCATTATGCACTGCCATAACGTGATGCAACACCGCTTGCCATTTCGTCTCAACTGCCTGATGCATCTGAAAAGGTAAGTGCCGACGACAAAGGGGCCGATGCGTTGGAAGTCGAATGGTTTTTAATTCATAGACTGTCCACAATTCTTTTGCTACTTCGGCAGCAGTGCCGGTCATACCGGACAGCAATAAATACCGTCGAAAAAACCGCTGATAGGTTATCCTGGCGATCGTCTCCCGTTTATTGGTGATTGCACAATTTTCCTTAGCTTCGATCATCTGATGAAGCCCGCCCTCCCACGAGCGGTCCGGCATAATACGCCCGGTATATTCGTCGATAATCTGAATTTTCCCCTCAATATCAAGCAGATAATGACGATCTTTATGGTAACGATGGCAAGCTGCCAATGCAAGAGAGACCAATTCCTCTCTATTTTTTTTTACGCACCATATGCCCCCGGCAATCTCGCCCATGGCCTCCAGATGCTGCTTCCCTCTCTCTGTCAAGCCAATCGAGTAATCGCCCGGATCCAAGGTGAAATCCTCACCCTCTTTGAGGAAACCGGAGAGATCGAGCGCTTGGCTATAGATTTCTTTATCATTATCATGCCGACACCCCTTCTCACAGGAAATAATAAGAGGGGTCCGCGCCTCGTCGATCAAAACGCTGTCGGTTTCGTCAACTATGGCAAAGTGTAAACCACGCTGCAACAGCCGGTCTGACCGGCAATGACTTTGATAAAGACTCTCAAGCTGCAACTGCGCCCGGTTACTCCCACTCCCAAGGACCAACCGATCCTTGAGGTAATCAAAAACCAGTTCCTTGTTATTGCAGTAGGTTATATCACAATGATATGCCTTCTTACGCTCTGGTGGTTGCATCCCATGGATAATCTCGCCAACGGTAAGATTAAAAAATTGATACAGAGGCAACATTTCGGCAGCATCCCGCGAGACCAGATAATCGTTGACCGAGACAATATGCACTGGCATAGAGGCAAATGCCGCTGTACATGCAGGCAGTGTGGCGCAGAGTGATTTCCCCTCTCCAGTCGCCATCTCCGCCACAACACCCTGCAGCAAAGCCCATCCACCCATCATCTGGGTATCGTAATGACGTTTTCCAAGGGTCCGGTCTGACGCCTCT
>VMSU01000109.1 GCA_013792005.1 Desulfobulbaceae bacterium | reverse complement strand
TAAGGATAGGTAGTTTTTTGGGGCCGATAAAAATCGTATACTTATACGTTTTTTCCCCACCCATAGGGATGATTTCCTGCTCACCACTGATTGTTGAAACTACCTTTTCATTGTCACCAGATGAAAGCAGAACCGTGGTCTTACCGGTTTGCTGAGGAATAATGGCAGAGAGAAAATAACTATCCTCATAGGCGGACCATGCCAGCTGTCCGCTCACCGTCTTAGGACCATCGTCTTTCAAATCTCCTGCATTCACCTCTTGGAGCACACCATCAAGGAAGACGGCGGGTCCGACAAAAACACCTTGCGACTTTGCCGCATCAGAAAAAGGTTTGTTGATACTGGACAGAAACGGAGCGCCTTGCAGTGCCTGGCCGCTCTCGTTCTTCACTGATATCTCAAGTGCAATCTGATAGGAGGCATCATTAAAAACCATATTCCGGGTAACAGTAAGCCCAGGCATAGGAGAAGCAGTCATGATCAGACTGGCCGAGCCTCCCGATGACGTTGTCACGTGATCTTTACTCGCAGTGAACAGTTGAGGCTGAGACGGGATACCATTCCCCCAGGCAAAGACAGTCCCTGGAGTATCAGCAAACACCAGTTCCTTGAGTTGAGCGTCCTTCCCCGGCTTCTCTTTGTATTGTTTAAGCTTAAAACTTTTGATCACAGCGCCATTTTCAGAAATTACCGCGCTATACAGTTCGGTCTCAATCGGGATGTCCTTGCCCGTGAGTGCGACTTGAGCAAACTGTGATTCAGGAACAGCAGCGATCCCTACAGGCGCTGCAACCTGAGCGGCTTCTTCTGCAACCACAGGAGCTGACCCAGGAGCAACGACCGTGGTCTGCTCTGCGCCCGGCGGAGGATCCTGAAGTTGAGGGGATGGCATGAAAAAATATTGATAACCCAAGAGGATCATCAGAGAGAGAATGACAGCGGTAAATGCCCGTTTGGTTTCCATTATGGTCTCTTCATGGGGGGTCTGGTTTAGTAGCGACGCGTTCTGGCAGGAGAAAAAACTTATTTTGCCACAGGGTCATAGCCGCCGGGATGAAATGGATGGCAACGCAGGAGTCTACGGATGGTAAGCCAGAGTCCTTTACAGACCCCATGACCACTGATAGCCTCAAGGGAGTACTGAGAACATGTTGGATGAAAACGACAGCTTGACGGAAGCAGAGGAGATAAAATACGCTGGTAGGCAACAATTAGAAGGATAAGAAACTTTTGCACTGGTATTCCATTGAATTAATCGATTAGCTCCCGGCTTCAGATCCTATTCCAACGGCAGAAGGCTTTGATCTAACGGTATGCCTTGCGATAATTGCCTGAATATCGGACAGACCTCGCGGCTGGAATTTAAAATTAGTGGCAATCACCAAATCTACTCCGCCACCAGGTGGCTTGTTTGCCACCTGAGACGGGAGGGTCCGGTTGAGCCGATAATATTCCTTGAGCAGCCGTTTAATCCTATTGCGCCTAACGGCAAGTTTTTGTCCGCCCACACTAACCCCTAGGCGATCATGTCCTTGATCGTTTTCAAGATAGATCAGGGTGATTCCCTTGCCCCAAAGCCTTTGACCTTGTTGGTAGACCCTCTGATACTGCCAAGGTTTAGTGATCAACAACTCCTTGGGCAAGGTCAGGGACATCGCTGTGTCAACCTGCCTGGAAAAAATCAGACAGCGAGGCGTTGACGGCCTTTTGCCCGACGACGGTTAATTACCGCGCGGCCATTCTTGGTGCTCATTCTGACCCGAAACCCATGGGTACGGTGGCGGGAAGTATTACTTGGCTGAAATGTTCTCTTGCTCATGGTGTGTTCCTCTTCGGTATACGTTCTATCGTGCCGGGCGAATTATTTCCAAGCTGACTAAATACCAGCCACGGCAACATGGCTATAAATGAATCTAGTACATTAACCACATTCACCCCAGCCTGTCAAATTATTTTGTCAGCAATCAAATTGACTCAATCCCCTGACGACTACACAGCTTGGAGTTGTTGTCTTAAAAATCGTAAACGTTTACCGGGCACCCCATCTGCTTCGCAGTCTCGCAAACTCGCTTAGCTGTTAGCGGCCTGCTCATGGGCAACTAGCACACTTCGCAGACCGCTTTATTGACCGACGAAGCGGGGCAATATAAATCGCTCATCTGGGGCACCCGGTAAACGTTTACAGTCCGGTGACATCCGCACGTTCAACGCTTCTGGTGAACAATTACTAAAAATCGATCAACTCCACATCAAAGACCAAGGTCGCATTGGGAGGAATAACTCCGCCAGCTCCACGAGATCCATATGCCAAGGATGGAGGAATAATCAGGGTCCGTTTTTCTCCCTTCTTCATCGCTAGAAATGCCTCATCCCACCCCTTGATAACCCGCCCCATGCCTACTGGAAACTTAAACGGTTGATTTCGATCAACCGAAGAGTCGAACTTGGCTCCCTCAATCAATGTCCCGGTGTAATGTGCAGTGACCGTGGCGCCTTTAGGGGGAGTAGCATCACCGGCCCCTTCCTTGGTAACCACATACATCAAACCACTGGGAGTAGAGATAGCCGTAGGCCATTTTTGCTTGATAGTCGCCTGCTGCTTCTCCATCTCGGCTTTTTCTTTAACCTGATCGGCCTCGGAACTCTTCTTGAGCAATGAATCAAACGCTTTCTGATCAGACAGGAATGACTTTGCCTTGTCACCTGCACGGACAATGGTCAAGGTCTTGATGCTATCACCCTGAGCGATCTTGTTGACCACATCCTGACCGCTTACCACATGACCGAAGATAGTATGCTTCCCGTCCAACCATGGTGTGGCAACATGGGTAATAAAGAACTGGCTTCCGTTGGTCCCGGGACCTGAGTTTGCCATGGACAAGACACCAGGTCCACTATGCTTGAGAGAAGAATCAAATTCATCCGGGAAGGTATAACCAGGACCACCAACACCCGTGCCCTGTGGATCGCCACCCTGGATCATGAAATCAGGAATGACCCGATGAAAAGTCAACCCGTCATAAAAATGAATCCCCTTGCCCTTATTGGAATCCTTGGAACCTTCTGCCAGCCCCACGAAATTAGCCACGGTCAGCGGAGCTTTTTCAAACTCAAGGCGAACCATAATCTCGCCCTTGCTGGTATCAAATTTGGCATACATCCCGTCAGCCAGTTTCTCAGCAGCAGTGGCGGACGCGGACAAACAAAAACTGCTGGCCAACAGTGAGGCGCAACAGATGGCGATCATTTTCATAACAATTCTCCAGAAAAATTAGACCTCATTAATATCATCTTCAAACTCAAACAGTGCCCAAATTAAATCAAAACCACCACACCTGTCAAGAGAGGATGGCCAGACCAAAAAAAACCGCCCCTCCCAAGGACAAGGAGACGCGGTTCATTTCAACTGAGCCCAACGGCACCAGCGCTTGAAAAAAAGCTGTAAAAAGCGGACTTCAGATTATATCCATCGAGAGTCCGCTCCCTTTTTATCAGATAGCATCAACACCACGTTCACCAGTCCGGATACGAATAACATCCTCAACTGGCATAACAAAAATCTTGCCGTCTCCAATCTTTCCAGTGTTGGCGGCACGACGGATACAGTCAACTACATTGGCAGCACTCTCCTCATCCACGATTAACTCAATTTTAACCTTAGGGATAAAATCAACAACATATTCAGCCCCCCTATAGATTTCGGTATGGCCTTTCTGACGACCATATCCCTTCACTTCGCTAATGGTCATGCCGGTAATACCACTATTATTCAGAGCTTCCTTAACTGCCTCCAAGGCAAATGGTTTGATGATCGCTTCTATTTTTTTCATGGCAATTCTCCTGCAGGAGTAGAGTGAAAGGCCCATTAACCAGCTACCGCAAACGTCAGCCCACGTTACTAAATTTATGGTAACTGTTCAGCAGTGCCGCAGATGCTAGGCATCGGCCTGCGATGTGTGCTTTTCGCACATGAGCAGGCCGATAACAACGCAGATGTGGCACTGCTGGACAGTTACGGTTCTGAGCTTCGGTACCTTTCTGGGTCAGAAGGTGGATAATTACAATTTATGAAGCATAACCAACTTCGCTGTGCTGAGTAAGATCTAACCCCTGGATCTCGTCCTCCTGAGCAACTCGCAACCCGCCGGTTAGCGCACCAACACCTTTGAGGATAACATAAGTGAGCACCAGTGAGTAGAGAATCGCAGCGCCGGCGCCAATCGCCTGCACCAGAAACTGATGAGGATTACCGAAGAATAGCCCATTGGCCGCAGCCGGGTTGACAGCAGACGAAGCAAAAAGACCAGTGGCCAACGCTCCCCACAACCCCCCGACACCGTGAATCCCAACCACGTCCAGGGCATCGTCATACCCCAGCTTGCCCTTGGCCAGAACAGCAAGGTAACAGATGACCCCTGCTGCCAAACCAATGATTATTGCCGAAATCGGACTGACAAATCCGGCCGCCGGGGTAATGGCCACCAATCCGGCCAATGCCCCTGATACCGCACCTAAAGTAGTTGGTTTTTTCTGAACCATCCACTCCACGGCAAGCCACGAGAGCACCGCGGCGCCACTGGCGACCTGCGTAGTAAAAAATGCCAACACAGCCGTTTCACTGGCAGCCAGAGCAGAACCTGCATTAAACCCAAACCAGCCAAACCACAGGAGACCGGCCCCCATAATGGTCATCGGCAAATTGTGCGGATGGAACGATTCACGCCCCCACCCTTTCCGCTTACCAAGCATGACAGCCGCAACCAAGGCGGCAACACCGGAGTTGATGTGAATCACGGTGCCGCCGGCAAAATCGAGAGCCCCCATCGTGCCGAGCCAACCGCCTCCCCAAACCCAATGACACAACGGCAGATAGACCAAGGTACTCCACAAGATGATAAACAACAGATAAGCGCTAAACTTCATCCGCTCCGCAATAGCGCCGGAAATCAAAGCCGGCGTAATGATCGCGAACATCAACTGAAAGGCACAAAACAGAAGGTCGGGGATAGTTTCCGAATATGGCCCTGGGCTCAAAGACACCCCCTTGAGACCCACCATACTGAAATCACCGATCAATCCGTTGGTATCGGGACCAAAGGCAATTGAATATCCGTAAAATACCCAGATCAAGGAAACCACACCCAAACAGACCATGCTGTGCATGATGGTCCCAAGTACGTTTTTGGAACGGACCAACCCACCATAAAACAGGGCCAGTCCCGGGGTCATCAGCATGACCATAGCTGTTGCAATCAGCATGAAAGCAGTATCGCCAGTATTCATTGTTGTCTCCTTAGTCGTTGATTAGTTGGATCGATAGGGCCTTGTGCATCGTTGCCATTATATCAATGCACATTCCATTCCAAATAATAATATTATCGTACAACTAATTAATATAACAACTTTTACAGACTAAAACGGAACAAGAAAATATCCGCAAAATTTTACACATTTGTAATTTACAATTAAATAAGTTTACGGAATTGGCACACACTGAGGAGGCAAGAGATACTTTGACAGATAAAAAAAATCCTGCTCACGATGGAACCAGACACACACGAGCCGAACCCTTTCCGTCAGAACAGCTCAGAGAACACAGAAAACAGTGCGAGGGAAGAAAAATGAGGTCAAAACCCCCTCAGCCAATCAGGGCCGCGAAGTGGTTTCAATAATGACACGGTCGGACAACTCATTGGCGTCGTCCGGCCGGATTGGAAAGTGCCGGGCAAGAACTTCCCCAACACGAGCGATTTCAGCGCACAGAGCTTGGGCCTGCCGACCCCCCTTGACCCCTTGCACCACCCGATCGGCATGGGCCTGAAGTGTCACAGGATCAATTTTTTGATAAATCCCGTAATCTGCAAGTACCCACACCTTCCGTTCAAAACAGGAGAGAAAAAAAAGGACCCCGGAGGCGTCTCGAGTTCGATGCAGGCCCTGTTCAAAAAAAGCCTGTTCCGCGCGGCGCCTGACCAAGGACTCAAGCCGCCCCTCGGGGATAAACAACCGATGCAAAGACGGCATCCGCTTCAAGCCAACACCAACAAAGAGAGTGCACAACACGGCACACGGAACATACACCCACTGAGAACCGAACCCCAAAAGATCGGTAACAGCCAGCGCAAGCAGTGAGCCGATCATCGCTCCGCCAAGGATGATGCCCTCCGGGTAGGTATCACTCTGCCCCACAACCATCACCGCAATCTCACCAGCGGTTTTGGCCTCGGCCAGCTTGATAGCAGAAGAAATCGCCTCTCTGTCCGTTTCTGAAAAAAAGGTTTCCCCTTCCAACATTACCACCCCCCGGAAGCTCCACCGCCGCCGAACCCGCCGCCACCAAAGCCACCAAACCCTCCTCCTCGAAAACCACCTCCACCCCGAAAGCCGCCGCCACCCATAGCAACACTGTTTAGCAGCATGTTTCCCAGAAAAAGCGGCAAGAGCAACCCGACCACCGCCCCGACCGGCAACAGCATCAACAGCAAGAGCAGGCTGACCGACGGCAATCCCAGAAAAAAAGCCAGTGGGAACAGGATAGCGCCAGACATCATCCCCAACGGTCGTGACGCACGACCCAGAAACGCTACAATAAATAAGCAAAAAACGAGGTAGGACAAAAATTGAGGCGGCTCCTCTTCCCGCCGAGCCTGCATGGGCCGCTGAGGCGCGGTGAATTCTCCCCGACACGTCTGGATAATGGCCGCCGTTCCGGCCAAAACCCCATCATCAAAACGCCCCGCCTTAAACAGAGGACGAACAACATTATCGACAATCCGGCCAGCCGCAAGGTCGGTCAACACCCCTTCAAGCCCTCGGCCCACCTCAATGCGCAGTTCACGGTCACTCTTGACCACCAGAAAAAGGACCCCGTTATCCTTGCCACGCTGACCAATCTTCCAGGCATCAACCACCCGAATACTGAAATCCTCCACGGAATCGCCTTCGAGCGAGTCAATGATGAGCACCGCCACTTGGGTTGAATCTGCCTCATCAAAGGCACGGAGCGCCTGCTCAAGCTGAAGTGCCGTATCCGGGCGCAACATCCGGGCATAATCATTGACATAGCCGCGAAAACCAGGCGGCTCAAGCGCTTGAGCCATGGCAGCCACGCCCAACAAAGCAAAGAGGACAAGGACCGCACCTAATACCCGGCATCGCACAACAACCGACACCATTATGGAAAGATGAGCAGTATTAGAATTCAATAAATTCCCTGGTCTAAAATTTGATGGTCTCGCAAAAAGTCACGGGATGGCTAAGCAAAAGGGCCGATATACAGGCAAGCGAGCGAAGAGAGACTCCGAGACGCAGTGTGCTTTTGCGAATGAGGCCACACATATGGTGTGCCGAATGAGCAAAAGTGCGCTGCAACGCAGTAGATCGGGCTTTTTGCGACGCCATCAAAATTTCACCGACGGAGCTTTTTCAGCGCCGGCTTCAGCCTTAAATGATTCACGCCGGGGCAGATGCAACAAGAAATTATTGGTAAGATTGTTGGGGAATGTTCGAATCGAAGTATTGAAGACCTGAACGGCCTGGTTATAGCGAACACGAGCCACGTTGATCCGGTTCTCAGTCCCTTCCAGTTGGTGCTGGAAATCTTGAAAGGATTGGCTCGCCTTGAGATCAGGATAATTTTCCGCCACCACCATCAGTCGCGACAGAGCGGAACTGAGTCCACCTTGGGCCGCTTGGAAATTGGCAAAGGCCTGCGGGTCATTCATCACATCGGCACCGATCTTGACCTGGCCGACCTTGGCCCGAGCCTCAGTCACCGCAGTCAGCGTCTCATTTTCATGGGCGGCATACCCTTTGACCGTCTCGACCAGACTGGGGATGAGATCGGCCCGGCGCTGATAGGATGCCTCAACATCACCCCAGGCGGCGTTCACGGCCTCATCGTTCGTCTGAATGGCATTGTAACCACAACCAGAAAGACTGAGAGAGGAAAAAGACAACAATAGAAATAGAATGAATCGGCGCATGAGGGTTCTCCTTGACTGTGCTATTGGCTAAGCCGTTGTAAGGAAATAACGTAACTACCTAGGTTGACGGTGATCAGTTACCGGTTACGCGGTTAAAACAATCATGGTTAGCCATTAATCATCACATAATGCATGATATTTGTGCATGCTCAACTATCAGCAGGATCACCCGCCGTCAACTACCAACCGCAAACCGACAACCTGATCAAGTTACATAACTTGATCATTCTCGATCGCCGAATCGGCATAAGGAGCCGCAAAGGACCGAGCAGCATTTGCCCAAGCTATTTCATAACGGCTCCTAACTACTCACACCATAAGGTCAACACTACCGCCAAGCAGGGCGCGACGCGCATCGGCCTGGGCCTGACGGACGATGGTGTCACCTGCTGTGGCAGCGATCTGAGCAAGGGTATTGCGGTTCTGCTCGACGAGCTTTCTAATATGGTCGGGCTGCGGATAAGTTGTAAAATGATCTGCGGTCAGCGCCCGGTAATCGATCACACGGTCAATCTTCACCAAGACCTCAGGTCAAGCGGCGCCCTGCCCGCTCAATTTGGAGAAATCACCAATCTGCAAAAAGAGGGCGGCAATGGCGGCAAGCAGCGACAGTCGGTTGTTCCGCACCGCCATGTCCTCGGCCATAACCATAACCTTCTCAAAAAAGAGATCCACCGGCTCCTTCATCTTAAGGATCACGGCAAGGGCGGCCTCGTACTTGGCCTGATCAATCAAGGGTTGGGCCTCGCCGCTCACCGCAATCAACACCTGATGCAACGCATGCTCAGCCTCTTCGCTCAGGAGTGCGGTGTCGATGCTTCCACCCTGATGATCCTTGATGATATTCATCACCCGCTTGAAAGCCCCGGCAAGCAGTGGAAAACTAGGTTGAGCGCTGATGCTGAGCAAGGCATTAATCCGGTGGCTCGAGTCGATAATATCGGCAAAAGAGACCGAGACCACCGCCTCAACCGCCTCGGCAGCGATACCCCTAGCGACCTGATCGTTGGCATAGCGCCCCTTGATAAAATCAACCACCGCAACTTGGGCGCGGGCGCGATCCTCTGTCAATTTATCACCGTAGAGAGCCAAAGAGCTGGCAGTAAGTTCCGGGAGAGAGATGGCAAACCCATGCCGCTCGATAATGCGGATCAGGCCCAGCGCCTGACGACGCAGGCCAAAGGGATCGGTAGAGCCAGTGGGAATCTGCCCGATGCCGAAACAGCCGGCCATGGTATCAATACGGTCGGCAATACCGACGATTGCGCCAATGACCCCCTCCGGCAACTGACTATCGGCACGAACCGGCATATAATGCTCATATATTGCCTCGGCCACCACCTCATCTTCACCATTCAAGCGAGCGTAATCCCGACCCATGGCGCCCTGCAAAGACGGGAATTCATTAACCATAGCGGTCAGAAGATCGGCCTTGGCAAGATACGCGGCACGGGAGACCTGATCCAAGAGCGCCGGATACAGCAATTTAGCCAGCTCCCCGGCCAGGGCCTGCACTCGATTAGTCTTCTCCAGCATGGTGCCCAGCTTGTTTTGAAAGACCAGGCCATTCAAATCGGCCACCCGGCTGGACAAAGGCGCTCGCTGGTCTTCACGAAAAAAGAACAGGCCATCCTCCAGACGGGCTCTCAACACCCGCTGATGGCCTTCGGCGCCGAGAGCCGGATCTTTCACCTTGGTATTGTTGACAGCGATAAAATTAGCCATCAACTGGCCCTTATCGTCAACAACAGCAAAATACTTCTGGTGCTCCCGCATGGAGGTGATCAAGGCATCTTTGGGCAAATCAAGAAACTTGGGATCAAAGCTCCCGCAGATTGCGTGAGGATACTCCACCAGATTGGCCACTGTCTCCACCAGTTCATCATCGGCAAGGACCGTGCCACCCACCGCCTGGGCCGCCATGGTGATATCCGCAAGCACCATGGCTCGGCGTTCTCCGGCCTCAACCAGTACATGCTGCTCTCGAAGCGCGGAGACATACTGATCATAGTCACTGACTTCGATCATCTGCGGGGCCATGAAACGATGACCATACGTCACTCGCCCCTAGTCCCCTGCCCCATCAATACTCATAGGGATGGCCTGGCCTCCGTAAATAGCCAACAGCCACTGGATCGGGCGGGCGAAGGTGGTCTTGGTGGCTCCCCACCGCATTGATTTGGGAAAGGGTGTCGACCGGATCATCTCAGACAACAGGCCAGGCAGCAGGTCCGTGGTGGCTAGGCCTTTCTGCTCCTGGCGAAGCATAAGGTATTCGCCCTTGGCAGTTGAGGCAATCTGGATATCGGCAACCTCAGCCCCCCGAGACTTGGCAAACCCTTCTGCGGCTTTGGTCGGCTGATTATTGGCATCAAATCCGGCCTTCTTCGGCGGCCCAAGGATCTCCTCCACTCGATCCGGCTGACGGGTCATCAGGGCATCGACCCGCACCACCAGCCGACGGGGAGTGGCGGCGCCGGTTACCTGACCAAAAGTCAAACCCATACCGGAAAGGCCTGCGGCCATATTCTTCTTCAGCGCCTCAACGGCAGGCGTCAAATAACCGGCAGGAATCTCCTCAGTGCCGATTTCAAAGATAAGTTGGTTGTTCATTAGAGTCCTCGTATAAAAGAAATCCTGGCCACAGCCAACTCTTAGGCGCGGCCGCCTTCGCGTAACTCATACCTCATGTTGGGCCGGGTTGCAAGACGGAGAGAGGAGGAAAATTAAGGTAAACGTTCAGCAGCACCGCATCTGCTTTGTCATCGCGCCGGCTCGCATACCATATACATAGCGCACAGACCTCTTTCGCGCATCTGCAGTGCTGTGAACGTTTACAAATTAAGTGCATAAAAAAGGATTAGACTACAAGGGAAAGGTGACTCAGGGGTGAGCAATAAAAATCCTGCAGAAAGCTCCTCCTCCCTCTACAGGAGGGGTTTGTGGATGGAGGGGGAGACGAGACACGGTAACGACTTCACGACTAATCCGCCACCCTAACCCTCCCCTGCGAGGAGGAAGGGAAATATGTGCTACGATGACGATCCCTGGTCAAAAATCTTCGAAGGTATCGTCATCATCCATGGGAATCACATCCTGAGGCTTGACCTTTACAACCGGCTTGACCGGTTTTGCCGGGGCAGCAGCCAGTGCTTTCCGTGCGGATGGCGCTGCCGGCAATGACTTCGCTGGACTCTTGACACTTGGCCTGACAAGTGCCGGAGGCGAAGCGGCCAGGGCTTTTGCCTTGGTCCGCGCTGGTGGCGGCAGGGCAACGGACCGGGCAGTCCCACCACCGTCAACCAAGGTCTTCAAACTTATGACAATATCCATCATCGCACCGGACTGACTATTTAACTCGGCGGCGGCAGCGGCCGACTCTTCGGCCGTGGCCGAGTTCTGCTGGGTAACGGTATCCATCTGGGTAATGGCCTGATTGATCTGACCAAAACCTTGGGCCTGTTCTCGAGAGGCAGTGGCAATCTCGCCAATAAGGCTGGCCACCTTGTTGCTGCTCTCCGCCACCCCGCGGAAAGCGACAGTGGCCTGCTCGACAATCCCCTTACCTGAGGTCACCTTAGCGACAGTCCCCTCAATCAGCGATGCGGTATTCTTGGCCGCCTCGGTTGAGCGCATGGCCAGATTCCTTACCTCCTCTGCCACCACCGCAAACCCAGCCCCGGCCTCACCGGCCCGGGCAGCCTCAACAGCTGCGTTCAAGGCCAGGAGATTGGTCTGAAAGGCAATCTCGTCGATGGTCTTGATGATCTTCGACGTCTGGGCGCTGGCCTCGGCAATCTCATTCATTGAGCGTCCCATCTCAGTCATCGATTCATCGGCCTGCTTGATAGTGTTAAGCGATTCGCGCATCAGCACATCCGCCTGAGAGGCATTGTCCGAGTTCTGCCGGGTCATGGAGTGCATCTCCTCCATTGAGGCAGAGGTCTCTTCCAGCGACGCCGCCTGCTCGGTAGCGCCCTCAGCCAGCACCTGACTGGAAGAGGATACCTGTCCCGAGGCTGCGGCAAGCTGCTCGGCGCCTGCGATCAGACTCTTGGCCGCCATACCGATAGGCCCAGTGATCGAGCGAGCCAAGAAAAAGGCTACCACCAGGGCCAGGGCGATGGTGGCGAGACTGGCGGTGATGGCGATCCCGGCCAACCTCTTGGCCTGAGCCGTAATCTCCTTGGCAACGACATCCCCATCCTTTTCCGCCCGATTACCCATGGCATCAAGTGCCTGATCGAGTTTGGCAGCGACATCAGTAATCTCACCCTCAAGTCCAGCGATCACCGCATTCTCGACAACCATGGCAACAAAGGCCTTTTCATAGGTATCCAAACCAGAGGACACATCATCGACATGCTCCTGTTTGATCCCGGCCTTGACAAAGGCCTCCCGCAGTTTGGCCACCGCCACCTTGGTTGCCTGGACATACTTGTCATCCAAGCGCAGCATATAGTCCTTCTCCTGCTTGCGAATCTCAAGCATCATGGCCATAGCCCTGGGAACATTGACAGAGCGCACCGCCTCCTCGGCCTTATTGATGGCTGACTGCAAAACCACGGCATTGGCCTCCCGATCGGTTTCCGGATCAGCAAGGAGCGTGGCCGCTGCGCTCTGATACTCGGCATAGGTCTCGGTCAGGATTTTTTTGACATCGGCAGGAGGGATAATATCAGCGCTATTCAAAACGGCTCCATACTCACTAATGGCAGTCTTGAATTTGTCACCGTGAGCGCCATCGGGGCTACCAAGGAATTCCATCTCCGCCTTTCGCATCTGGAGCTGGGCGATCCTGACAACATTCAGTTCATGCTCCGGCATATTGAATTGCAGGGCATGGGCAGCCTCCCTGAATGCTCCCCGAAGGCCCTCTTTCTCGGTCAGGCCGATGGCATGATAGGCCTTGACCAACTCATCCGCTTTAAGCCGGTATCCACTGACCTGGCTGATAGCCTCCTCGACCACCTTGACTTTACCCTGATCCCCCTCTCCCTGCGCAAAACCCTTAAGGGCAGTGAGATGCTTAGTCAGACCGTCGACGAACTGATTATGAAACTCCATCTCCTTCATATCATTAATGCGCATGAACTGACTGATGGAATTCAGGGCCCGCTGCAACTCTATATCCGCCTGATGAGCATGGTTCACCTGGGCCACGTCGTTACTCAAGAGGTCTTCAAAACCTCTGGTGGTCTTGATCGTGGAGAACTGATAGACCCCGATCACCCCGATCATCAGCAGAATAACGACACCAAATCCACCGATAATTTTTGCGCTGAGCTTCAACTTCTTCATCCGAACCTCCCTTTATCCACAAGATAATGGTAACTACTTGGGCTGACGGTAATTCAGTTACCAGTTTGCGGTTAACAAAATCACGGAACCTGCCTTGATAAAAATCACTAACCGTCAACTGAATAACCGCAAACCGACAACCTGAACAGTTACCCTGGAATTAGGATACACAGACAAAAAATTTATTGTCAACTTTTTTTAGGAGGTGGGAGAATCAGCTCAAAAACATGAGAGTACTACGGTGTGACGGTGGAAAATTTCTGGATCTGAGTGGTATAATAGTCACGATTGCCAGGGTCCTGGGCAATCGCTCGCTGTTCAGCCAGCACCGCCTGCTCTGGCGAGCCGTTTTGCCAATAGGCCAAGGCCAAGGTATCCAAAACATGACCGGCAGGTAAAAGGACCACCGCCCGTTTGGCCAGATCCAGAGCCCGTGCCGGATCGGCGATTGCGGCATCCTCGACGGTCAGCAGCAGCCACGCAAGATTATTCAATACTTCCGGCTGATCAGGAGAGAGGTCCAGGGCCTTGCTGTACTCACCTACGGCCGAGCTAAAGCGCTGACGGCTATAATACAAATCCCCTAAAAGCTGACGCCAGACAAAGTTTTGCGGATCCTCGGCAATTTTCTGCCGGATCACCGCCTCGGCAAATTTCTCTCTGGGCGGCTGATCAGGCAAGCTCTCCGGCATCTTCCACAAGGTGGTGGCGGCCAGGGCAATGATCAGGGCATAGACCAAAAGCGCCCCGTAGACCTTACGGTCATGGGCGACAATCTGGCCAGCATCGTGGTCGCAGCGCTTCAGGCAGTCAATGCGCTGACCGATACCAAAGTGGTGCCAACTGGGAAGATCCCGGATATCGCCACTCAGCCAGGCAATCTTCTCAAAGACCCGAATCAGGGCATCACTCCCCCCCATGGTCACCAAGGCGAAGAGGTCGGCCTGTCGCTCGAAGTTCCGCATGAAAAAACCCAAAACATAGCGGAAATACACGATCAACAGGACAAAAATCGGCACGGTGCTGGCAAAGGCCAAGGCATTGCCCGGCTGCTTGTTGGCCAGATGGATCATCCGATAAAAGAGGTCTGAGTTAGTCAACAAATAAAGGATGGGGTAGGATGAGAGGTGGGCCAATAACCCGAAGCCCATGAACAGCACCAGAAAGATCTGCAGATGCCGCTTCTTGACATGGCCCAACTCATGGGCCATTACCGCCAGCACCTCTTCCGGGGTCATGGTCTGCAGCAGCGCCGGAGTGATCAACAGATATCGAAATCTCCCGATGACTCCCATGACCCCTGCGGTCAAGGCCTGGCCCTCATGCAGCGGCCAGAGCATAATCTCGGCATAGGCAACTCCCTGCTCTCGGCAAAAGGTCTCAATCATCCGTCGGGCAGGTCCATCGGGCAAGGGAGTGCAGCCCCACATCCTGGTGACGATCACTGGGAAAATAACCGCCAGGCTGAGGAAGAGAGCCAGAAATACCGTCTGTTCACCCCAGGCCGAGGCCATCACTGCCCGAACGACCGGGATCTCCGTGCGCAGCAGCAGATCCGCCACCAACGACAGCAACAGCCAGGGCAGAATAATCGGTAAGTTGATCTTAAGATTGTTCCAGGTGAACGTACGAGCCGACTGCCGCGAGTTGAAAATCTCCCGGTACCGACCACTGGCCTTGGACCACATCAGCGCAAGGTAGCCCGAGAACAGAACCAGACAGGCCAAGCCTTCGACCACCGGCAACGCCCTGGCCCCAGGGATCAAATTGAAATAATACTGACAGTCGAGGAGGTAAACATCAACCGCAAAGGAGATGATGGCCAGGATAGAGCCCTGCCGCTCGGCCGCGCTGTATACCGATGCCTTGTAAACCCGCTTATGATCAAAAGCCCTAGCGATAAGACGTTGATAGAGCAAGGCCTTGATTACAAAAAGAGCAAAGCCGATCAGACCCGGCAATTGAGGATGGTCGGCAGCGGTGTTGGTGGTCAAAATCAGGATGACCACCAGGAAATAGATCAGATTGTTATATATCACTGGGGATTGGCCTGGTCGATTAGTGTCACTTCATAATAATAGGACAATGAGCTTGTACCTGATCCTTAATACTTCATCAAGAATGCAATTGCACGCTGGACGACCTCATGCCTGGGACAAACAGCGCTCATCCGAACACCCGTGCAGACAATCAGGAGTCCCTTTTATCCAAGCCCTTTTTTGCAGCACAGAGGAGATCATACCGTAACAACGAATTATGCAGATAATCGCAAATCCCCATGAACAATGTCCTGGTCTCTGCGGAGGAGAGCAGTTCAGGGGCATAATAGGTGGGAGGGATATCGCCCTCGGCCTGATACTTGGAGGAGAACTCAAACGAATTAGCGGCATCACTCTCGTGACCACGATGAGAACCATCGTATTGGCTGCAGCGCCCGCCCTACATCCTGGCAGCGTAAGGTCGTTGGCGGTCAAAGCTGGTATTGTGGCGGAAGCAATGTCTGGCCAGTTCGTCAAGCTGGGTTGGTGTCATCAGCTTATGATGGATGAAGTATTCGCCAAAACGCTTCTGAAGTTTATTCTGCTGATAGAGCATGAGACTGAGCTGCCTTTCAGTGAGAAGACCCAAATCCACGGCTGACGCGCCAAAAGAATCGCTCAGTTTCCTTTTCTTCAGCACTGTCAAGATATCCTGATCAGTGAGCCAGCCAAAACGGCGCCCGATCTCACCCAGCCTCGGTCGACCGGTCCGCTGCCAGACCAAGGCCTTGACGATAGTCTGCCAGTTGGTCAACCCCGCATAATAGAGATAGTGACCAAAAAGCAATCTACGTGAAGGGATGGCCCCCAACGGTTTGTCTCCGCTGACAGTCCAGGCAGAGGAGGGCCGGTCCTTGAAACGGGTAAAACCACCCGGCTGATCGGTGGTCTTAGTCTTAGGCTTGGGCTTGGGCTTGACCTTAGGCTTAGCCTCACTGGCTCCGGAGTTAGGCCAACGTTGCTCGGGCCGAGGGGCGGGCTGTGGTTTTCTCGGCGCGGAATGGACGTGCGGGCGGCTGAGCGACGGGAAGCAGAAACCGTTATCGCGGGCATCCAGGTATGCGGTCAGATTCTCGTAGGACTGCTGGACGCGGCGAAAAAGATCCACGCTCGCGCCTTGAGCTGAATCTCTCTGGCTAGCCAAAATATCAGGATGAGTCTCCAGCGCCTTTTTACGATAGGCGCTCTTGATTCCTGAACGCTGTAGATATTCCAAAAAATTGCGAGTGATGTCCAATTCTGCGCCGAACAACACCCGGCAGGAAGCAAATAATTCGTGCTCCACAAACACTGCTGTCATTGTTATATTTCCTCCGCGCAAAGATTTCCGGCGTCAACTGATCTATTCGCCAACTTTTTTTAACTTTCGCTCGAGCCAGCCCCCTATATACCTCTCTCTGGCTAGGATAACGATATATTTTAGCATATTCCAATACCACCTTACATTTCAAGAGACATTAGAGGAAAAAGCCCTTGTTCCCCTAAGTTACTTTACTTTACCCCCCGATAGAAGGCCATTCTCTCAGCATAGGGGCGATACATGGCAGCAAGGGTAACTCGTTCCTGCTCTGGCAACGGACCCTGTTGAACGGCCGCCACCAACTCCTTGACCTCTTCCGGACTGGAACAACCGACAATAGGCAGAGTGATCGAATGAGCCAAGGCAAAGCGAACCAACGCCTCAGCCGTCACCTCAAGTTTGGGCAGCACGTAATGGGCGCCAGCCCCACCCAGCAGCTTCATGCCGATTACCGCTATCCCCTTTTCCCTGGCCGCAGAGAGTGTCTGAGTCAAAAAGCCACCAAGAACTTCCTCGACAGGGTTGACCGGCATCAGCACACTGTCCACCGGCCAGAGCTTGACCGCCTTGGTTAAAATATGAGGATCATGGTGTCCGGTCACCCCGATATGGCGAACCAGTCCCTGCTCCTTGGCCGCGACAAAAGCCTCTAAAGCGCCGCCTGTCCGGCCTATCGCCAGCAGATCGTCTTCCGTGCGGACATCGTGAATCTGCCAAAGATCAAGGTAGGAGGTCTGCAACCGCTTAAGGGTGCTGTGCAGATCAGCCATCGCTCCGTCCCTGTCGCGGGAGGCCGATTTACTGGTCTGAAAAATCTTGGCCCGCAATTCCGGCTCCTTCCCCCACACCTGGCCGTAATAAATCTCACTTTCGGCATACACCCGGGCTGAATCGAAATAGGTAATGCCCTGGCGGATTGCCTCACGAATCACTGCCTCGGCCTCCTTACCCCGGCCATAAGTCCGAAGCACACCCTCTCCACCCAACCCAACCCTGGAAATCGTTTTTCCGGTACTGCCAAAAGACATCATCTTCATAACATTGTTCTCCTCACAATAAGGCCCCACAAGTCTCACACACCCCGATCAAATCAAGGCTCCAACCTCCAGCCAGTACACCCCCTCATCAGTACAGCGGGGTAAAGAAGCGGGAACTCATCTCTTCAAGACCGAGCGTATGAAGCACTTCCTGCAAACGCTCAGTCGGACGGCGGCGCGGCAGGTCTTGGTATCGAGCAATGATCAGCTCGTTTTTCATCGAGTGCTCCCAGCCGACAAGCTCAGTAACGTTGACCTGATACCCATGGGCCTCAAGTTGCAGACAGCGGAAGACATTGGTGATCAGACTGCCGAACTCCCTGGTATGGAGAGGATGCCGCCAGATCTCAGTCAGACTGCTGCGAGCCAGGTTCTTGCCTTTATTTTTACGGAGCACCGCCGCGACTTCGGCTTGGCAGCACGGCACCACGACGATAAACTGCGCTTGTTTCTTCAAGGCAAAATGAATAGCATCGTCGGTAGCAGTATCGCAGGCGTGCAGCGCCGTCACCACATCCACCGCAATCGGCAAGGATTCGGAATCAATAGCGTCAACAACCGAAAGATTCAAGAACGACATGCCGGAGAAATTAAGCCGCCTGGCCAAGGTTTGAGACTTAGCCACCAACTCCTCACGCGTCTCAATACCAAAGACATGGGACCCATTGTCCTGATCCTTAAAAAAGAGATCATAGAGAATAAAACCGAGATACGACTTACCCGCCCCATGATCGACCAAAGAGATATCGGGATGATCCTCTTGAACTGCCCTTAACAGAGGTTCGATAAACTGATAAAGGTGATACACCTGCTTGAGTTTGCGCCGGCTGTCCTGGTTCAGCTTGCCATCGCGCGTGAGGATGTGCAACTCCTTCAGTAGTTCGATTGATTGACCTGGCCGGATTTCATTTCTTTCATGCATCTGAATTTGCTCTTCGAGTGAAATTAACCTAAACTAACAATCAGATCAGTTTACCATGCGACTGATGAAGTGCCAAACAAATCAGGGTAAAAGAGAAAGGACCATGAGCAGCTTCAGACAAAAAATAGCCCATATTATCTTACTCGCCACTGTCGGTTTGATTGGCATATCCCAGGCAGTCTCTGCCTCCCAGATGGTCCACTTACGAATCAACACCATGCACGGATTCAAAAATGCCCAAGGCGCTGTGCTCGATACGGGACTGCACCTGGGAACTGAGGTCTCTGTCACCGCTTCATCAAAACATAACGGCACCCCATTCCTCCCGCCAGACCAATTCGTTGATGATGCCAAGGCAGTAGGGGCAACAATCCTCTCCTCCAGTTTCAGCAACTGGGACTATAGTTATGATTCAGAAGGCTATGAAAAATTGACGGACAACGGCATGATCCATGTTTTCGCCTATGAACCCCGTCATCCACAGCCCTGGAATGCCCCTCCGCCGGCGGCCTTCGCAACAGTCAACAAGATCGGAGCGCAGAGTGGCGGCGGGATTGAGTTTGGAGTGCCAAGCACTTATATGGAGGGGAAAGGAAGGAGCAATACTCCATCAGGGGTTACCGCACAACTGGCAGGCTTGATGGCATGTCTTAAATACTTACATCCGACATGGAACTGGTTTGACATCAAGGCAGCGCTCAGGGCAACTGCCGACAACTACGACTCCGGGTACAACCCGGAACATTACGGTTATGGCGCCATCAATTATCATGCGGCAAATGCCCTGAAAGATGCATGGAAGCTCCCCCTCTTTGCGCCGTCAGCCGTTCTATTGCGGCAAAGTGAGGATCAACTCACCTTTATCATCAATGGCTTCCGCCAGTCCCGTAGATATACCGAAGTCCTGTTTGCCTTCTCCGCACGCCCACCACCACAACAGCAGGAATTGACCTTGGCCCAAATAACTGCCCTGGGAGGTCACCTGGTCTTCTCAAACCTCGCTACGGATGCCAACATATTTTCATTCCGGGTGACCAGCGCCGAAACGCGCTATTTAGTGTGGCTCACCCAAGATGTACGAGGGAATTTTTCCCGGATTGAACCCTATTCCATCTTTGGACCAATTCTCCTGTGATATCCGCACCCAGGCCGCGTCCTTGAGGCTATTTATCCCATAACAATTCGAGCGTGATCAAGAGAGCCACCTCTAATGGCGTCAAAAAAAGTCTGCAATCAGCACGAGCACCAAGGAGAGACCGCGCATTTTTGCTGGGTATTTCCCCGAGGGTACAGTATCATAATAATCGAATACTACCAATCACCTCATCAAGCAAGGGAGGAGTACCATGCTGAAAAAATTACCGGTCCTGTTCACCGTCACCCTGCTACTCATTGCCTCATTCTGCCACGCCACCACCAAGACCGATACCTTTCAAACCGATGCAGGGGAATTGAAAATCACCTTCCTTA
>VMSU01000108.1 GCA_013792005.1 Desulfobulbaceae bacterium | reverse complement strand
TGGGTCAGATTTGGTTGCGCCGATTGAACAAAACCGCAGGCGTAGCAGCGCTACGTCGAGGATTTTGTGATTGAGTCGCGACCAAAGATGGCCCAAAGCCGGGATGCGTTATGGTAAATTGGTATTTTCCGCGTCCCTAAGTAAAAAATTCCGACAAGGAGAACTGCTATGCATAGACTGACCGTTCCTGTGCCAACAGCAAACAGAACCATCAACAAACGAGTTGCCATGACTATCGTTACAATTATATTATCTGGCGCGCTGTTATGGCTTGGAGCCATCAGTTTAATCGACACGTCAATCGCCGAGGTCGATTTTTCAACTCAAATCTCTACCAATGAAGAAGTAAACACCTGGGAAACAGTACGCATTGAACAATTTGAGATGGAAGACCAGATCATCATGACTCATGCTGAATTGGCAAAAACATCAAAAGAGATTATAGCGTTTCAACAATTTAAAAGTGAAATTGCCATGGCAACTGAAGATCTCGACAGCTCGGAACCGATCACACATAGGATTGTCGAACAACTCACGTCCTTGAAGGCCTGTCTATCACTAACTTACCTTATGACCAGGGATTTTTTCACTCGTGGCCATGAAGTGGACAAGATATTTATAGCGGAGGCTACGGCATTGGATCGTATGACCAGTGATTCCATCAGTAATGCCAAGCAGGCTATTGATCGCTTGCACACTTCCTTGCAGATAATCGAAGGAAGCTTTACCGAAACATATCTTGCTGGGCCTGTCAGTATTAAGGTAGATGAGAAACTCCCGGAAAAAGCTATCGATACAGGTTCACAGGCAAGGGACATGAATAATCTTCACAGAGAATTTTCCACAGTAGCGAAGCAGAACTCAAGACAAATTCGTGAGTGGGCCATGGGGGTCGGCAATGAACTGATGGAAACCGCCGCTTTGTCCACACCTACAGAGAAAATAAGGATAGCAGCAAGAAATCATCACCAAAAATAATCATGTAGATGCGCGCACTTACTAGCTTGGCCTCCAAAGTGGGAGCACTTTTTCTTGACCTTCATCCCCGAATAACACCTCATACTTCTTTTCACGCCTAATAATGAGCCATACAATGAATAAAAAATTCTCTAGTCACCACCATTCACTTCGATCCACAAAAATGTTGCCCCCGCTTGCCGACCACCTCCGACTACTGTGCTTTCTACTGCTCATCCTACTTTTCCATGCCCCCGTCCTTGCTGCCCCTTCCGACTATAATGAAGATGCGATTCGGCTGGTGATTGATGAGACCAAAAGTATGGTAAAAAACAAGACAACCGAGTTCGAAGAACTTACCAAAGCAAGCGAGCGGCTGGGCACAACCTTGACGTCGGTGCGGCAATGCGTGAAGAGCAACAAGGAAGAATTGGACAAAGTTAGCCAATCTTTGGAAGAACTTGGGGCCAAAGGTGTTGATGAATCAAACGAGGTGAGTCAACAACGCAAAAACTTTCGTACCACCAAGATGAATACCCAGCAGGACTTAACGCAGTGCAATGTCTTCGTCATGCAAATTGACGAGTTACTCAATACGATTAGTGAACGTCGGCAGAAGCTGGCGACCTTAAATATTTTAAACAAGCACGATGATCTCATCGCCTTAATCTCTGCGCAGCCACCGGGCTTCAGAGAATGGTGGGCAGAGTTCAGCCCATTTTTTAACCAGCAAAGTGGATGGGAAGGCCTTTCCTTCTTCGTTGTCATTCTTGGCGGGGTGTTGGTTAGTGTCATCTTCTTCTTGAGCCTCTGGCTGCGTAAATTCCTACTGTCTGAACACGCAAACCATCATCATCCGATTGTCAGAGCGTTAGTCAATAGTCTTGCCCATTATCTCTATTTGCTCTTTCCGGTTTTGACCATGGGAATTTTTGTGCAGTTACTGACCAGTAACCGTAAAAGTCCGACCTATCTCGCGCCCCTGGCGTTCACTGTCTGTCTTTATCTCCTTCTTCGTATGCTGATCCGGTTTTTTGTCAAATCTACTGGCGGGAATGAACCGTTATTGCCCATGCCTAGCCATCTCACCAGCCCTTTTGAACGGTATCTTAAATGGACGGCATTGTTCCTCTCTTTAAACATTTTTCTGGTCAGCTCCGAGTTTTTTCAGAAAAACGATGTCCCATCCTTTCTCCTTCTTCGGGTGACCATGCTCACCCTCCTCTGTTTGTTATGGATTCGGCTCATTTGGCTTTTTGTTAATGTCCCTGGTCGGGAAAAGAGCGGGAAATGGTTACGGTTGTTCCTGACCCCGGTCTTGGCTGCGGCAATGATCACTGGTTGGCTTGGCTACCTTAACCTTTCCGAATATATTTTGACCAACACCCTGAAAACCATTGGCGGGATTTTACTCTATTTCTCTACCAAATATCTGCTGGAAGGCGGATTTCAAAGCCTCTCTTATGGCGGCAGCGGCTGGCCTGCTCGAATTCGTAAAAAATTCGGTCTTGAAGACCAGCAAGTTGGAACATCTTTCTTTTGGCTCCACATCCTGCTCGATCTTTTCGCTCTGGCGCTTCTTCTTCTCTTTATCATTTCCAGTTGGTCGATTTCACAGAAGTTTTTCAGCCAAACCGTCAATCTGCTGAACGAAGGATTTACGATCGGCCACATATCCATCGCCCCTGGTCGTATTTTTATTGGCATTTTTCTCTTTTTTCTCTTCTGGACTTTATCTCTGTGGGCCAAGAATCTCATCAAAGAACATTTGGCGAACAATAGCCATTTAACTGCCAGCGCTCGCGATGCCACTATAACTGTAACCGGCTATCTCGGCTTCATCCTTGCCTTACTGGCAGGCTGCGGGGCATCGGGGATGAGCTTTACCTCCTTAACCGTAATCGCCGGCGCTCTCTCGGTTGGTATTGGTTTTGGTCTGCAAAACATTGTCAATAACTTCGTTTCTGGTCTCATCCTGATTTTTGAACGTCCAATTCAGCGGGGTGATTGGATTGCCGTTGGCCCTACAGAGGGCTATGTTACTGAGATCAGCGTCCGTTCCACCGTCATCAGAACCTTTGATCGGGCCGATGTCATTGTTCCAAACTCAGAACTCATCTCCAGCCAGGTGACCAACTGGATGTATAGTGACAGGAAGGGCCGGGTGAAAATTCCGATTGGCGTGGCCTACGGCAGCGACACCGAAGTTGTCAAGAAGTTACTGCTTGAAGTTGCTTACTCCCATCCCGAAGTGGTTACCACCGAAACCAATCTTGAACCTCAGGTTTTGTTCATGGAATTTGCCGAAAGTTCCCTTAACTTCGAACTGCGCTGTTTTATTCATGAGGTTGACAAGCGTTTAATCTGCCGGAGCGATCTGAATTTTGCAATTGATAAAATTTTTCGAGAACACCAGATCGTCATCCCGTTTCCACAACGGGATCTCAACCTCAAAGGCGAGTTTATCTCCGCACGAGCCAATGTAGATTCCACACAAGCTGTCAAAGAAACTACTCTAGGGGATAGTGTAAGTAAGTAAACCTTGGCAAAGCCGGTAGCTATAAGGGCTCTGTCGTAAACTTGCCCCGTCTCCTCTGCAACCGTGAAGACCTTTGCTAAGAAATTTTCATTTTCAATGGAGGAAGTCAATATTCGATAGAGATTCAAATAGGTCCTTTTCGATGCTGGAAAGATAGAGTAAAAGGCGTTATGTTCAGATTCATCGCTGTCATCCTCGCAATTGTTACTGCGGCCGTCCTTACCGGCGGGCTCTCTTGGTTTGCAATCCGTAACTACCGTTCGGCAGCGCCAATTGCGGAAGAAATTTTGCGTGGCCTGGCTCTTACCACAGCGACCATCATGGAAGAAGTAGCGGTCAACGATACCTCGCTGAAATCCCTCAACTCACTTTTGACCCGTGAGGTCGCTTACGCAGCCATCATCGCCGCCAACGGCACGATTATCTTCCATACCAATTCCGACTTGACCGGTTCCAATGTAGGCGACACTCGCTATCAGTCGGTTTTACAGACAGGCGCTTTGAGTGAAAAACGGCTCCAGCTCGGAACCGGCGAAACAATTTACGAGTTTCAGACCCCCTTGCATCTTTCCAGCACTACCTGCATACTGCGTCTCGCCTTACACACCTGGCGCGCAGAAGAGGTAATGCGCCGCGCCCGCCAAGGTATAACAGTAATCTTCTCCCTGTTGGCTGTGGGCTGGCTCTTGGGACTCACTGTTCTCTGGCTGTTGAAACGCCAAGCAGAACAGCAACGTCAGGCCGCGCAGCAAAAAGAGTTGGCGAGACTGGGTGAAGTCGGGGCAGTCCTGGCCCATGAAGTCCGGAATCCCTTAGCCGGGATCAAGGGCTATGGCCAATTTTTGACCGAACGTCTTCCCGAGGGCAAGGATCGTGGTTTTGCCCAGCTGATCGTCAACGAAGCGAATCATTTACAGGGATTAGTCAATGACATCTTGCTCTACACCCGAACCGAATCAATTTCGCTGATACCGTGTCGACCAGCGATAGTTGCTGAATCCGTATTGAAATTACTTACCCCCCAAGCACAAGAGCGCAGTGTCAAAATTCATTGCCACATCCCCAACGAACTGACCGTGCTCTGCCAGGAGGCAGGATTGCGTCGCGTCCTGCTCAATCTGATCACCAATGCCATACAAGCTTCTCCCGATGAAGGCACGATTATTGTCACAGGACTCCGAGATGGGAAATGGGCTGAAATCAATGTCGCCGACAACGGTCCTGGCATTTCTGCTGAGATGCAGTCAGCGCTGTTTGAGCCGTTTCGAACCAGCAAGGCCCGTGGGGCCGGTCTTGGGCTGGCAATATCTAAAAAAATTATTGATGACTATGGCGGCAGCATTAAAGCAGGCCCTGCCCCTGGAGGCGGAGCGCTTTTTAGTGTCCACCTCCAGGCCACCAAAATTGATGGAGTAAGTGATGACCAACGGACGAATCCTGATCGTTGAGGACGATACCACCTTCCGCACTCTATTAGCGGATATCCTGGAAGATGCCGGCCATATGGTGGATCAGGCTGCCGATGGTGCGGCAGGCTTGACACTGCTGAAGAGCAAGTCATTCGACCTGGTGTTGTCCGACCTCAAAATGCCGAAGATGGGAGGCCTTGAGTTATTTCGAGCCAGTCGTAGTGATCCGTCAGCGCCGCCATTCATCTTGATCACCGCTTTTGGCACTGTGGAGGAAGCTGTCGCGGCTATCAAAGATGGAGTCAGCGACTTTCTTACCAAGCCGCTTCAGGATCCGGCAACTCTGCGGACGCTGGTGACTCGTCTTCTCGATGAGCATTGCCGGAAGCGACGCTTGATTGCCCCTGATGAAGCGGAACTGGCTGGATTACCGCCTCTGGACATCCTTTTTGCCGGGACGGCGATGGGCGAAGTGCGCCGACTGGTAGGAGAGGTCGCTCAAACCGAGGCGACGGTGTTGATCGGCGGCGAAAGCGGTACAGGCAAGGAATTACTCGCCCGTTACCTTCATCTGACCAGCCTTCGCCAAGGCGGCCCTTTCGTCGCCATAAACTGTGCCGCCATCCCGGACAATCTTCTGGAAAGTGAACTTTTCGGCCACGAACGAGGCGCTTTCACCGGCGCTACCACCACTCGCCAAGGGAAATTCGAACTGGCAGCCGGCGGAACAATTCTGCTGGATGAAGTCGGGGAGATGCCCCTTTTAATGCAGTCCAAACTATTGCGGGTCCTCCAGGAGCATAGTTTCCAGCGGGTGGGCGGCAATCGTGAGATGCACGCCAATGTCAGAATCCTGGCCGCTTCCAACCGAGATCTGGCCACAGAGGTGACCGAGGGACGCTTTCGCGAGGACCTCTTCTACCGACTGAATGTCTTTCCCATCACCCTGCCCCCATTGCGTGACCGTGATGATGCCTTGGGTGATCTGGTGGACTTTCTTATCCGCCTCCACGCCCGCACCATGGGCAAAAAAATCTCAGGCATCACCACGCAAGCCATGAAGGTATTACGCGCCTATTACTGGCCTGGCAATATCCGCGAATTGCAAAATGTCATCGAACGCGCCATCATCTTGTCCCGTGGCGAAGTAACGATCATGGAACTACCGAAGATCTTCCACTCGCCCCCACCAGTCTCCAGGGAAGAGGGAGGCATCTTGAAAGAGACCGAACGGAAATCTATTGCCGCCGCATTGAAGGCGACTGCAGGTAAACGTCGTCTGGCTGCTGATCGTTTGGGCATATCTCTGCGGACCTTACAGTATCGCCTGAAGGAGTATGGAATAACCGATGATTCTAAGTAATTAAGGATGTAACTGTCCAGCAACACCACATCTGCTTCGCAGTCTCCCTACGGTCGCTTAGCTGTCATAAGCCTGCTCACATAGACGGGCTATTGTTCGCAGGCTTATTTCGCGCATCTGTAGTGCTGCTGAATAGTTACAGTTCCCGACATCTGCTTGTTTTGCGGATTGAGCTGAATAGTTACTAGGATAGTGCAAGATTTTCTCGACAGGTGCAAATTTTGCATCTGTTTTCAGCAATTCGGCATTAGGATTAAAACGATAATCCATCTAATTTCATGATGTTATAAATTTTTCTCTCTTTGGCACGGATCGTGGAATATTGACAGGCAGGAAGCTTGATGGCTTCGGCAAATAATCCGCAAAGGGCGGAACGCCCGAACCGTCACACGAAAGCATAACGTTCAATACCTTCAAGGAGAAAGAATCATGAACACCAAACAGATGATGACCCTGGCAGTTGCAGCAATCTTCACCATGACCATGGCTGGAGAAGCCATGGCGCGCGGCGGCAATGGCGCTGGAAAAAGAAACGGGGCTCAGACCCGAACTCAAACCTCAACTTCAGGCGCAACAGCGGTCCGCCCGGAAGGTTCGCAACGTCGAGACGGCACCTTTTTGAACACTGGCACTACCGCCAATGGCTCCACGACTCGTCCTGCCAACGGCAACGGCCTTCGAGATGGCAGTGGCAGAACGACCACAACAGTGCCTGCCGCAGCAGAGTAATCTAACCACTAACCCTCAGGCGGCGGACCAACAAGTCCGCCGCCTCACACCATGAAACAGACCATAATCACCATATCTCTTCTCTTGACGCTTGGCTTGTCACAGCCGCTTCAGGCCTTCGCCTTTTGGGGAATCGATAAGGACAGTCACAAAACCCTGAACCTCAAATCCGGCTACGATATCAACACTGTGATCACGGTCAAGGGACACATCATCAACATCCAAGCAGACGATGACCGCCCAAGTCTTCAAATCGAACTCGAAACAGACGGCGCCAGCATCTTTATCTCTACTGGCCCTCCCCACTACTGGCAAGAGCACGGTATCCCGCTCAGCACAGGTGATGAGATCACAGTACGCGGATCCAAGGCCCAGGAAAATGATGGCGCCATCTACATCATCGCCCAGGAAATCACCAACACCACCCAACATGCCAGTGTAACCCTCCGCGACGAATCAGGCCGCCCGGCCTGGGCCGGCAAAGGTAGACGACAAAACCAGGGCCAGTCACGCAACCGCTCTCGGCAATGACCGGGTTTCTACCGCAAACTTGCCCCGTCCCCTTCGCAAACGTGAAGTCCTCTGCTATAATATTTTCATTTTCAGTGATAGTAGTATGGCACTCTATACAGCTAGCCGAAGCGGTAAAGGCCTGCGGGAGATAAAAAAGCCCGAGAAGGTCTATCTTAACAATCCCAACCTCTATCCGGGCAACAAACAGGATAAAAGCCATGAAACTGCCGCAGATGAAGAACGAACAGCAACCCCGGAGGAGATTTTTGAAAGCGCCTACCAGGAACTTCGCAGCAGCCTGGCTAATGCGTAATTATTTGTCCGGAAAAGTCTTGCCAGATCAGAACAAGTAAGGGAACAAGTAAGGGAACAAGTAAGGGAACAAGTAAGGGAACAAGTAGAAAAGCTCATTGCAGTCATGGATGGTGACAAGACCGTTACCGAACTTATGGCATTACTTGATTTGAAAGGAAGGAGAAACTTCAAGTACACCTATCTCGATCCCGCCTTAAACGCTAAGCTGATCGAAATGACCCAGCCGGACTCACCAAACAGTCCCACCCAAAAATACCGTCTCACCCCAGCCGGGCAGCAGTTTATTAAGGTGATTGGAGCAGGAGATCAGGGAGTTGGCGGGGTGTTTCTAAATGGATAACTCAATGACCACCATTAGTGAGATCGCCGCGGTTTTTGATGGCCCTCATGCGACCCCTAAAAAAATCGAAGCAGGGCCATGTTTCTTAAGTATTTCAAGTTTAGAGAAAGGGCGGTTGGATTTAACAAAGTCTGCGTATCTCAGTGAAATAGACTTCAAGAAGTGGACAAAGAGAGTCACCCCACAAAAAGGGGATTTACTCTTCTCCTACGAAACCCGGCTAGGAGAAGCGGCCTTAATGCCCGATGGCATCAGGGCATGCTTAGGCCGCCGAATGGGTTGGCTGAGGCCTAAAAGAGACAAGGTCATACCTGAAT
>VMSU01000107.1 GCA_013792005.1 Desulfobulbaceae bacterium | reverse complement strand
GGCGGGTCTGGATTTCGTGGCGTAGAGCATTGTTTGAATCTTCGAGTTCTTGAGTTCGTTTATAAAGTTCTGCTGTTCTTGCTTCGACTTCAGCCTTGAGTTTATGTCGGTAATTAGTGTTTTCTTTGAGTAGCGCCGCTCGTTCCAAAGCTTTGTTGATTTGATGAATAAGTAATGCCACATCGATTGGTTTCGTGACGAAATCCCAGGCGCCAAGGCGTAGTGCTTTGATGGATTCATTGATGCCAGCTTGGCCGGAGATGATAATGACGGGCAGTTCCGGATCTTCATGCGTGACCGTTGATAGTACCTGAAAGCCGTCAATCTCTGGCATGACAAGATCGGTAAGGATAAGGTCGAATGATTGATTCCGGAGGAGGGTCAGCGCCTCTGCGCTATTTTTTGTTGTTACGGGAGAAAATCCGGCATTGGAGAGCCGGTTGACGAGAAGGTTCAGTGTGGTGGGATCATCATCAATTACCAGAATGGTTTTTTTCCTGGTTGGATTAAAGGAGTTTGTGTCAATCTGGTATGGCATAGTGCTCATAAAAAATATTTTTCCTGGAAAGTAGTTTACTTTCATTGGTATTGTCACTAAGCATACGATATTATTTGCCATACAAACAAGAGTTATTTAGTCTATGGTAGCGTCTTTTTTGGTAACTTTTGTGTCTTTGTGAGTATACTAAGGCAAAACCTGGCGAGGTTTGGAGATGTTTCAGTGAGGGGAATACTCTTGTTTGTTTCGTTCATACATTGTGTGGTCCATAAGAATTTTTTTTGATGCTGATGTGCATCTTCACTGAGAAAGCGAGAGTGGTTGGGAAGCAATGGCCCAGTGGCATCAGATAGTTCAAAAAAGTATTGTTCAACCAACCCAACTGGCGGCCCGATTTTCAGTAGACTTAGCTGGGATGGCAGAGGTTGTTCAGCGGTATCCCATGCGGATCAATCCATATTATTTGGGGTTGATCAGAGAGGTGAATGACCCGATCTGGCGTCAGGCTGTTCCTGATCCTGTGGAGTTGTCCGACACAGTCTGTTTCCAGGATCCGCTGGCAGAAGAAACTTTGAGTCCGGTCCCTAATCTGATTCATAAATATCCGGATCGTGCTTTGTTCCTGGTGACCAGCCAGTGTGCCATGTATTGCCGTTTTTGTACCAGGAAACGGAAAGTCGGGACGGAGCGTATGGTGATTACTGATGAAACCATTCAGGCGGGTCTTGATTATATTCGCAGAACTCCTGCCATTCGTGATGTTCTTGTTTCAGGCGGAGATCCTCTGCTGCTGCCGGATGAGATGATTAACAAACTGCTTGCAGCTTTGCGGTCAATCCCAACGGTTGAAATTATTCGTATCGGCAGCCGTGTTCCTTGCGTCTTGCCGATGCGGGTGACGAGATCACTGGTCTCAATTCTTAAACGGTACCATCCACTTTATATCAATACTCACTTCAACCATCCGGTGGAATTGACCACGGAGGCTGCTCTGGCGTGTGGGCGGTTGATTGATGCTGGTATTCCCCTTGGTTGCCAGACGGTACTGTTGCGTGGAGTAAACGACACGCCAGAGGTAATGAGAAGTCTGATGCAGGGGTTGTTGCGAATCAGGGTTAAGCCTTATTATATTTTTCAGGCTGATATGACTCAAGGGACGAATCATTTCAGGACCTCTATCGACACCGGGTTGTCAATCATGCGTTCACTGATCGGACATACCTCGGGCTTAGCCGTTCCAACATACGCTGTTGATGCCCCTGGTGGTGGCGGCAAGATTCCTTTGGTGCCTGATTATGTGATTGAAAAGAGCCGGACGATGATTTTTGAAAACTATTGTGGAACGATTTGTTCCTATGTTGATGGTGGATAGCCTGTGAAAATAGAGCCAGTTACGTTTATCGATTTCGAAGAGTTACGGCAACATGTGTCGGGCTATGACTCTCTATTTCGTCGACTCTTGCAATTGTTGCTGGAACAGGCGCCGCTTTGGGTCGAAGAGCTTGATAAGGCCTTTGCCGGTGGCGATCCTGAAATAGTTCGAAAGTTGTGTCATAAGATAAAAGGAAGCGCTGGCACCTTACAAGCCCGGTATATTATTGAGGCAACAGCAGAGTTGAGCGCATACGCTGTAAATGGCGATTTGTCTGATGCCGGAGAAAGCCGGCAACGTTTAGTGAGAGTTATTAAAGAGACAGTTGCCTTTGTGCGGGATTCGGGGCACGTATAAGGTGTTATCACAAGTTCACAGCGCCACAGTTGAGGGGGTAGATGGGCTGCTGGTAGAGGTGGAGGTCGATATCGCCTTTGGGCTGCCAGCCTTTGCTACTGTTGGCTTGCCTGAGGCGGCTGTGCGTGAAAGCAAGGATCGGGTGAAAGCCGCGATCAAAAATAGTGGGTATGAGTTCCCACCTCACCGGATTACAGTTAATCTGGCCCCAGCAGATGTCCGCAAAGCTGGGACTGGCTATGATTTGCCGATAGCAGTTGGGATTGTCGCGGCAGGCGGGGCTGGGCCGTTTGCCCTGCTTGATCGGTATCTATTGATAGGTGAATTATCCCTGGACGGTCGTGTGCGACCGGTTCCTGGTGTTTTGCCCATCGCCCTGGCCGCCAGACGCGCTGGGCTTAAGGGGATAGTTGTGCCGGTGGAGAACGCCCGGGAGGCAGCTGTGGTTCAAGGGTTAGATGTTATTCCGGTTGAGCGACTCCACCAAGCCATAGATTTTTTTACCGGGAATATCGAGATCTCCCCATTTTTCGTTGATCTTGCGAGTTTTTTTAAACGTGAGCCCCGGGCTGATAATGATCTGTGTGAAGTAAAGGGGCAGGCCCATGCCAAGCGGGCTTTGGAAATAGCAGCAGCTGGTGGCCATAATCTCTTTTTTGAAGGTCCGCCAGGGAGCGGCAAGACGATGATGGCCCGCCGCCTGCCCTCTATCCTCCCTGATCTTACCTTGGAGGAAGCTCTTGAGACTACTGGTATTTACAGCGTTGCCGGTTTAGTCAGTAAAGATGACGGCATTGTCACGCAACGTCCTTTCCGTGCTCCTCACCACACAATTTCTGATGCCGGATTGATTGGCGGGGGGCAGATTCCCAGGCCTGGTGAAGTCTCGTTGGCCCATAACGGTGTTTTGTTTCTTGATGAGTTGGCGGAGTTCAAGAAGAATATTCTGGAGGGGCTCCGTCAACCCCTGGAGGATGGGGGGGTGACTATCTCCAGGGCATCGAGTTCACTCAGTTTCCCGGCCAATTTCATCCTGGTGGCAGCTTCGAACCCCTGTCCGTGCGGATTTCTTGGTGATCCCAATCACGAATGTCGATGTTCAGCCACTCAAATTCAGCGTTACCGGAGCCGGATATCTGGTCCTTTGCTTGACCGAATTGACATGTATGTTGAAGTCGCAGCCGTACCGTTTAAAGAACTTTCCACTCAAAATGATGGGGAGACATCAGCAGAGGTCAAGGCCCGGGTGGTTCGTGCCCGTGATGTTCAGCACAAGCGTTTAGGCGGATTGGCCGGTGTTTACTGTAATAGCCAGATGCCCCCCAAGCAGATCAAGCGTTTTTGTCATCTTGATCCGGCCTCGGAACAACTGCTTGAAAGGGCGGTGACACGTCTTGGCCTGTCGACCAGGGCCTTCCGCCGTATCCAAAAAATTGCCCGCACAATAGCTGATCTAGATGGTTCAGAAGTCATCCAGGCGGCTCATGTGGCAGAGGCAATTCAGTATCGACGGCTCGTCCGGAAAGATGATGCCTCTCGTCAATGAAAAGATTCTATTTATCACCCGCAGCGCAGCGTGTCCGTTGCCGAGAGTAAGCAGGATATGAGCTTACTCGGTATTCATGTGTTGCTGCCTTCTGATCAAGTCCAGATTACCCAGATTCTTAAAGGATGGGATCATTTTTCCTCGGAAGCCATTGACGCGGCTATGGAATTTTGTGAGGAGGCAGCCTGTCATCCCTTTCAGCAATACTATGGATATTGTGCCAAGGTTGATAGGGTTGTCGTAGGATTTGTCGTTTTTGGTCTCGCCCCTTTGACGGATCGGTGCTGGGATCTATATTGGATAGGAGTAGCTCCGCGCTTTTCCAGGCAAGGCGTTGGGGAGGCACTTGTTCGCTATATGGAACATATTATTATTGGTCAGCACGGCAGGCAAGTTTATATCGATACATCCTCTCTGTCTGATTTTATCCCAGCCTGTCGTTTTTATCAAAAAATGGGCTTTCGGAATATCGCTTGCCTTAAGGATTATTATCGTCAGGGTGATGATAAGCTTATCTATGTTAAGGATCTTTCTGGGTAAGATGTTAGCTTCAAAGTTCTGATATAGTGGAGGCAGGGGCTTGTTTGCGGTTTGATATAATCCTGATAACGATTGCTTTGTTTCTTGACAAGCAAAAGTAATCAGTTTATGTTTGCAGATTCTCAAAAAAGGTCCAACTATACCCTATGGTAAACTGCTGTAACGAATATGTTTGAAACACTATCAGACCGCCTCGAAGGGGTCTTTAAAAAACTACGGGGTCAGGGGACCCTGACCGAAGCGAACGTCCAGGACGCATTGCGTGAAGTACGCATGGCCTTGTTGGAGGCCGATGTTAATTTCACCGTGGTCAAGGACTTCATTGCATCGGTTACTGCACGTGCCATAGGTCAGGACGTCCTGCAGAGTCTTTCTCCTGGGCAGCAAGTGGTCAAGCTCGTCCATGAGGCGTTGATTGATCTTTTAGGAGGAGCGACAGAGGACCTTCGGCTGACGGGACCATCTCCTGCTGTTATTATTGTTGTCGGTCTTCAGGGGTCAGGAAAGACTACAACCTCGGCAAAGCTTGCCAAACAGCTTAAGAAGAAGGGCAGACGTCCGTATCTGGTTCCGGCGGATGTCTATCGTCCTGCTGCGATTGAACAGCTTCGGGTCTTGGGGCAGTCCATTGATGTTCCGGTCCATCCGTCTCTGGCGAGTCAGGATCCGGTAGATATTTGTAAGAGCGCGCTTATTGCCGCTAAGCATAATCTCTACGATACTGTCATTGTTGATACTGCTGGTCGTCTTCATGTAGACGAGGCCCTGATGGCGGAGCTTGGCAGAATTAAGGAGGCGGTTGGACCACGCGAAATACTCCTTGTCGCCGATGCGATGACCGGCCAAGATGCGGTGTCGGTCGCTGATTCGTTCCATCGGATGCTTACACTGACCGGCATTATTCTGTCGAAGATGGAGGGTGATGCCCGAGGCGGAGCTGCTCTTTCCATCAAGAAGGTTACTTCGTGTCCCATCAAGTTTGTCGGTACGGGCGAAGATTTGGACGGGCTGGAGGTTTTTCATCCGGATCGTCTGGCATCGCGTATCCTTGGCATGGGCGATGTTTTGTCCTTGATCGAAAAAGCGGAAGAAGTTGTTGATAAGAAGAAGGCAGAAGCCCTTGCCAAGAAACTTAAGCATAACACCTTTACGCTGGAAGATTTTCGGGATCAGATTCAGCAAATCAAAAAAATGGGAAGTCTGGAACAGATCATGGGCATGATCCCCGGACTCAATAAGTTTAAGCAGATCAAGAACATGCCTAAGCCGGATGAAAAAGAGTTGGCCCGTGTCGAGGCGATCATCAACTCCATGACCAAGGCTGAGAGGCGGCGTTATGAGATCATTAATGCCAGCCGTCGGCAGCGGATTGCGTCAGGTAGTGGGACGACGGTTCAGGACGTCAATCGTGTTCTCAAGAACTATAGCGAGATGTTGAAGATGATGGGTAAGATGCGGGGGCCGATGTTTGGCGGAACATCATCGAAGATGAATGTTGGCAATAAAAAACGAAAGAAACTCAGTGGGTTGCGTTGAAATAGAGTGGTTGTTTTAAGGGAAGTCTCTGTTGGCTGTGAGTCCCTAGTGGCATGCAGTTTTTGTGATTACATCGCCCCCTTTTGAACAGAAGGGGACTAAATACTAAATTAGAGAGGAAGAGTGTAATGGCTGTCAGGATTAGATTAAGCCGGTTTGGTCGTAAGAAGAAACCCTTTTATCGGATTGTTGTCCAAAATTCCGAAGCCCGTCGCGATGGCAAGTTTCTTGAGATCGTTGGAACCTATAACCCGATGATTGAACCGCATGAAGTGACCATTCACCATGAGAAGTTGCAGGATTGGCTTGATAAGGGCGCGGAACCGACAACAACGGTAAAGAGCCTGTTGGCTAAGAATGCAGCTCCGGCTGCTGAATAGTCGTCTTACTGTAATGAGAGAACTGGTTGTTTTTGTCGCAAAAGCGTTGGTCGATAAGTCTGATGAGGTTACGGTCGAAGAGCTTCAAAAAGACGATGTGGTGGTCGAAGAGCTTCGAGTCGCTAAGGATGATTTAGGGAAGGTCATTGGCAAACAAGGCCGAACTGCGAAAGCGATTCGGACAGTGTTGACTGCCGCTGCTGCTAAACTTGACAAAAAAGTCAGACTCGAGATTGTTGAATAATCCGGCTGGCCGATTACATCCAACTGCTGTTTGGCTGGAGATGGGCAGCTCTGAGGCATAATCGGATGGCAAAGGTACCTGTAGTTGATCCTCATACAGTGGCTGTTGGGACCATAGTTAAGGCTCGCGGTCTTGATGGGGAGGTCAAGGTAACTCTTTACTCGGGCGATTTGAAAGAGTTGGCTGTTTTTACGACAATACTCACAGAACGTAGTGGAGTGGTCCAGCAGTATTCAGTAGAGTATACGCGTCCTCAAGGAAAGTCCGTGGCTCTTAAGTTGCGTGAGATTACTACCCGCGACCAAGCCGAAGCTCTTGTCGGTTGTGAAATATCAGTATTCAAAAGTCAGATGCCGGAATTGGAGGCTGATGAATTCTACTGGCATGAGATGCTTGGACTTACCGTGGTTACCGATCAGGGGAAGGAGTTAGGAACTGTAACATCCCTAATCGCCACAGGCGCAAATGATGTCTTGGTTGTAACCGGAGCAGATGGTGAGTATCTGATCCCGGTGATTAAAGAGATAATTGTCCATCAGGATAATGAGTCAGGGATTTTGACCATCAGTCCCATGCCAGGACTTTTGGAAATTAATTTGCCTGATGCGTGTTGATGTACTGACGATTTTTCCCGATTTGTTTGTCTCTCCGCTTGAGGAAGGGATTATCAGCCGGGCCCTTGCCGCCAGCGCTTTGAGCATTGAATTTCACAATATTCGTGACTATGCCTTAGGTAAACATGCCGTAACCGATGATCGGCCCTTTGGCGGCGGCGAGGGCATGGTAATGAAGCCTGAGCCAATAGTTGCTGCGCTTCAAAAGGTAGAGAGCGAACATCCTGGTGGGCACGTGGTCTTTTTGACACCACAGGGGCGGCCATACACCCAGAAAGTAGCCTCGGATCTGGCACAGAAAGAACATCTGATTTTGCTTTGCGGACGTTATGAAGGGGTTGACGCTCGTGTGGAAGCATATTTCGATGATGAAATATCTATAGGTGATTACGTGCTGACTGGCGGCGAATTGGCCGCGTTGGTCGTGATTGACTCAGTAACACGGTTATTGCCTGGAGTATTAGGGTGCTCGGACTCCGCTGAATGCGATACATTCAGCCGTGGATTGTTAAAGCATCCCCAGTATACCAGGCCACGGCAGTTTGAAGGCATTGAAGTGCCAGAGGCGCTTCTGTCCGGGGATCATCAGGCCATTGCAGATTGGCGTCTTGTCGAGTCTGTGAAACGGACCAGGGCTCGTCGTCCAGACTTGATTGAGCTGGCTCTTTTTTCCCGTCGCGAGATGAAGATGCTTCGGCGGCAGGGCATTGACGTGAGTGACTTAGTAACATCCATGGATAACGGTTCTGATGCTTGATATCGCCTTAGTCCATTACCCTGTATGCAATGCCAAGAAAGAGATTATCGGGGCTGCTGTTACAAACTTGGATATTCATGATATTGCCCGGGCAGGAAGGTCCTATGGGGTGGATAATTTTTTTATCATCACCCCTTTTGCGGATCAACAGAAATTGGTTGGTGAGATTATAGATCATTGGCGTACAGGGTATGGGGCACAGCATAACCCAGACCGGAGAGAGGCTTTTTCCATTGTCAGTATCTGCCCCAGTCTTGAAGAACTGTATTCGAATTATTCGGTGAAAGGCCTTAGCCGACCGATGGTCGTGGCAACAAGCGCCAAGGTACAGGAGAGGACATTGGAATTTGCGGTTCTCCGTCAGCGATTGGCGGATGGAGAGCATATATTGCTTTTGTTTGGCACCGGCTCTGGTTTGACACCGGAAGTCATGGCAGCTGTTGATGTTGTTCTGCCACCTGTTGGCAGTAGAGAAACGTATAATCATCTTTCCGTCCGTTCTGCCTGCTCAATCGTATTGGATCGTTTGTTGGGCGTGCTTTAGGAAGAATAAATACGGCTCCAATTTGGTAAGGATTACATCGAAATTTTCTACTTTGATGGGCTTGAAGTAAGTCTATCGTACTGATCTTAACATAAGAAGGTGATGATGATGGCAATGACTGTGATTCAAAAGATTGAACAGGAAAACATGCGTTTTGATATCCCTACATTTCGTCCTGGGGATACTGTGGATGTACATATCAGAATTTTAGAGGGCGCGAAGGAGCGGATCCAGATTTTTAAGGGTGTGGTCATTCGAGTAAAGCGAGGTTCAATGGACGCAAGCTTTACTGTGCGTAAAGTTTCCCATGGGATTGGGGTAGAAAAGACCTTTGCCCTTCATTCGCCGAAGATTGAAAAAATTGAAGTTATAACCATGGGCCGCGTCCGTCGTTCACGTCTTTACTATCTCAGAAATCTGCGCGGTAAGGCTGCACGAATTAAGGAAAGAGGACTTCGTTAACCACCTTCTGGTTGAGTTTCGGCTATCCTTGAACCTAGTAAGTCAAGGTTGGCAAACCATCTGGGAGTGAGTGGGCAAAAAGTGGTGGCAGCTGTGGTTCGTTGTTAAGAGTCATGGCCATTGTTATCGCTATCAGTTGTGGGATAAAATTTTTAACTCATTCAACATAAAGGCGTAAGAGTATACACTGGTACAGTGTAAAACTTTTGCGCCTTTATGCGTTGATCCATAGGGAGCAGCATGGTATAGGCTGATGGTAAGCAATAAAAAGTATCTCTTTAAAATTGATGGCGTCGCAAAAAGTCCGATCTACTGCGTTGCGTGGCGGTTTTGCTCGTTCGGCATACCATATGTATGGCCTCACTCACAGGTAAGCGAACGGAGTGAGACTCCGAAACACACCCCGCGCCTCGGAGTCTCTCTTCGATCGCTTACCTGTATATCGCACCTTTTGTTTAGCCATCCCCGGACTTTTGCGAGATTGTCAAAATTATCACATTTTTGCTAATTTTATTTTGTTATGCCCCACCTCACCCAGGGGGAATGAATCTCCTTACTTTTCAGATATCCTGCGTTGGTATCTGTAGATAAGATGATTGTGTAATATCTTGGGCAAGGATGAAATTTGGGGTCGCTATCGGGTGATCACATGCTGTTTTTGGGTGGGGTTGCACGCCTAAGACGGTAATGCGGTGTCATTATGACAAAAGACAAGCCTATTAGACATGATCCTCAAGCATCCCTCTTTTCAGTTCAGGAGTGTGACTCCTTTTCTTTTGAGCGGGAATTGTATCGCCAAGGTTTTCGAGCGATTGCTGGTACCGATGAGGTTGGTCGCGGTCCTTTGGCAGGACCAGTTGTGGCGGCCTGCGTTATTTTGCCACGGGAGTGTGATTTCTCTCAGTTTAAAGACTCAAAGAAGTTAACTCCTGCTATTCGTCAGCAGTTGACGTTGCATCTTAGAGATATTGGCGCAGTCATTGGGGTGGGGGTGATTTCTGAACGTATTATCGACCGTTACAATATTCTCCAGGCGTCCTTGCTGGCAATGAAGAAGGCCATGGAAGATATGCCTCAGGTTCCTGATTTTCTGCTGGTGGACGGGAAGTTTCCGGTGCCGGTGTCGGTTCCTCAGCGCGCCTTGGTCAAGGGGGATTCCAGAAGCGCTACCATCGCTGCTGCGTCGATTGTGGCCAAGGTAACCCGTGATGAGTTAATGAAACACTACCACAACCAGTACCCACACTACTCTTTTCAGTCAAACATGGGCTATCCCACGGCGGAACATCGGCGTGCTCTTGCGGAACACGGGCCATGTCCCTTGCATCGAAAGTCGTTTGCGGGGGTCAAAGAGTTCTTTGCTGGTGGCCATGACCAAGGCTAGAGGAGAGAAGGGAAGGCGTGGCGAAGAATTAGCTGCTGAGTTTCTGCTCAACCTCGGCTATCAGGTGAAGGTTAGGAACTACCGAGTACCTTGTGGTGAGGTTGATATCATTGCTGAAGACAAAGGAACAATAGTGTTTGTCGAGGTTAAAACCCGTTCAAGTCTTGGGTTTGGTTTGCCGGCAGAGGCTGTTACCCCACGGAAGCAACGTCAGATTGCTAAAGCAGCCTTATTCTTTTTGGGTCAGAATAGAGCAATGAGTCGTCCTGCCCGTTTTGATGTTGTTTCGGTAGTTTTAGCTGCTGGCGGTCCCCCCCGCATCGAGTTGATCAAGAATGCCTTTGATCTAACCTTTGAAGGCTGACGGGAAAATTGTGGTGGAAGCGATGAGTATTGCAAGTATGGAGAGAACTGAAGGCGGTGATTTGGCGCCTATTGCCATTACCATGGGATGCCCGGTGGGTATCGGTCCCGAGATCATTCTTAAATTTGCTACGAGTTACCAAGGTCCGCTCGTCCCGGTTGTCCTTGGTGATGCCCAGGTTCTGCAACGAACGGCCCAATTGCTCGGTCTTGTGGTGGGTGTGATCCCCTGGCAGCCCGGAATCCAGCATCGCCCTGGCACGATCCTGATCCACCAGCCACTCTACCCTTCTGATATGGTCTTCAACGCCAGTGATCTTGTCTGGGGACAGCCCAATAGTGGTAGTGGTCAAATTATGGCCGCGTGCATTGAAGAGGCTGTTCGCTTGGTACGGGACGGATATTTCTCAGCTATGGTAACCTGTCCTATAACCAAGGCCGCGCTTAATGATGCCGGATATCTTTATCCTGGCCATACCGAGATGCTGGCTGACCTCTGTCACGCCAAGGAATATGCGATGATGATGGCAGGTCGCACCCTGCGGGTGACCCTGGTCACTATTCATCAAGGACTGGCTTCAGTCGTTGCCAACCTGAAGACTGAAGCTATTCTCCGTTTGATCAAGTTGACTGGTGAGTCATTGCGCATTGATTTTGGGCTTTCTTTGCCTCGGATGGCGGTGGCGGGTCTCAACCCCCATGCCGGGGAGGGAGGGCTTTTCGGTGACGAGGAGGAACGAATTATTACTCCGGCGATTAACGCAGCTCGGGCCGAGGGGTGGCAGGTTGCCGGACCTTTTCCGCCTGACACTGTTTTTCACAAGGCGGTTTCCGGTGAATATGATGCGGTGATTTGCATGTACCATGACCAAGGGCTGATCCCTTTTAAACTTCTCCACTTTGAGGACGGAGTGAATGTAACTATCGGGCTACCGATTGTCAGGACTTCTGTTGATCATGGCACTGCCTATGATATTGCCGGACAGGGCAAGGCCAATCCCGCCAGCCTGTGTGCGGCCTTTGATTTGGCGGCGGAGATCGCTGGTAACCGGCAGTGTCAGCGCGAGGCCTGATAATGAGCCCAGATATGAAGCGGACGGGAATTCTTATCGCCTTTGAGGGTATTGACGGCACCGGAAAATCAACACAGATTTCCTTGCTGGCGGATTGGCTGCGTCAGCAGGGGTATGATGTTGTAGTTACCAGAGAACCAACCAATGGAGTTTACGGGCAGCGGATCAGGCGCCTGTACCAGGCCCGTGATTCGGTGAGTCGCCAAGAGGAACTGGATCTTTTTTTGGCGGATCGTCAGGAGCATGTGGAGCAGTTGATCGCACCGGCCTTGGCAGAGGGAAAGATTGTTTTGACCGACCGCTATTATTATTCCACAGCCGCCTATCAGGGAGTTCATGGATTCGATCCGGCAGCAATTATCCGGCAGAATGAAGCATTCGCTCCGGTTCCTGATCTCGTGATCCTGATTAATATCCGTCCGGAGGATGCGGTGATGCGTATCGAGCGTTATCGACAGGAGGAACTCAATCACTTCGAGCAGGAGGAGGGGTTGCGGCAGGTCGCCAAGGTTTTTGCCGATTTGACCAACGACTGTATTCGGCGGGTTGACGGTAGCGAGCCCGTTGATGTAGTTCATGGTCGGGTCGTTGCCGAGGTCATGGAGTCCGGCATCCTTTTATGATATAATTGATTATGATTAAATTCAAACAGATAGTCTGGGTGATAATGATCGTGGGCGGATTTGTGTTGACGTCGTGTTCCCCGCCAACGCCACACATGGGGCAGCCGATAGGTTCGGTTCTGACCGTGAGCAAGGAGAAACCTGTGGTGTCTTCAGTTCAGGATGGTGAAGAACAACCGGATACCCAGTGCTCGTATTTCTATTTCTTGTGGGGAAAGACTGCCGAGACTGAGGGGCGATATGATGAGGCGCTTGAGGCCTACGAAAAAGCCGTTGTTTGTGACAGTGGCGCCGACTATGTAATCAGGAATCTGACTGTGCTTCTGCTGAGGATGAATCGAAAACAGCAGGCCATGGACTGGGTCGAGAAGTTGATGCAAGCCGATCCTGAAGATCAGAAAGTTAAACTTTTTCAGGCAGATCTCCTGGGTGCGATGGGGGAAGGGGAGAGGGCCATCGCCATTTATCAGGCGCATTTGGTTCTGGAGCCAAAAGATACCGAAGTCCTGTTGAAGCTTGGGAAACAGTATTTAAGCAGTCTTGACTACTTAAAGGCGAGAGACAGCTTTGAGCAATTAGTATTGATTGAACCAGACTCGTTATTGGGATTTTATTATCTTGCCCGGTTGTATCGGGAGTTAAAGTTTAATCAGAAGGCTGCAGAGGCCTATCAGAAGACCCTTGATCTTAACTGGACGTCGCCGTTGGCTTTGGAGGCGGCTGATTTCTATGAATCCCAGAAGATGACCGAGCAAGCTGTCGCTCTTTATCAGGAACTCTTAAGCGATGACGAAAGCAGCGAGGACGCGGCTAACCGTTTAGTTAGGCTCTATCTAATCCAGAAACAGTCTGATAAGGCCTTGGCAGTATTGAAGGAATTACGGGGCAATGCTCTTGATAACCAGAAAGTTGATTTGGCCATCGGCCGGATATTCATGGATCAGAAGAAGTATCAGGAGGCGATCACAATTTTTCGTGAGATGCTGACCCGTGATCCTCAGTTGAACGTGGCCCGTTCGTTGCTTGCCCTGGCACTTTATGAGGCTGGTGATCGTGCGCAAGCTAAAAGTGTTTTGCTGGCAGTCAAGCCGGATGAGCAAGGATTTGATGACGCACTTTCCCTTCTGGTCAAGATGTATGCCGATGACAAAGAGTTTTCCAAGGCCATTGGCCTGTTGACTAAGGTGATCAGTGCGTCGAAGGGTGAGACCCAGAATTATGAGTTTGCCATTTCGTCCTTGTATGAAGAGCAGGGTAAACTCGTTGAGGCAGAGAAGGCGCTGCTCGAGTCTCTTCGTCGCTATCCGGAGGAGGAGAGCGGTTATTTTACTTATGGCATGTTTCTGGAGCGTCATGGGCGTCTGGCCGAGGCTATTGCTCAGATGGAAAAGGTGTTGATTCTTAACCCTGACGATCCTCTGGCCTTGAACTATATCGGGTATTCATGGGCTGAACGGGGAGTCAGGCTTCCTGAGGCCTTGGAGTATGTCAAGAAAGCAGTTGAACAGCGTCCTGATGACGGTTTTATTCAAGATAGTCTGGGGTGGGTGTATTTCAAGATGGGAGATCTCCAACAGGCTGCCGAGACCCTGGTGAGAGCCATTGCCTTGGAACCCGAAGACCCTACTATTCATGAGCATCTTGGAGATGTTTATCTTGCCCTTCAAAAGCCGCAGTTAGCGCTTGATACATATAAAAAATCCTTGGAGTTGAGTAACAAGGATGAAGATAAGGCCCGAGTCTCGGCCAAGATCGGTGCTATTACCCCCTGATGTCCTCCGTGCAATTCATGAACACCAGATCGTAACGGATCAAGCTCTAGCCGATAGCGAACCTATTTTCAGCGATGCATTCAGCACATCCTTTTCTCGGTTGTTCTCCTTGTCGAAGAATCAACAGGACAGAATCACGGGCTGTTTGTCCTATCTGCCTTCGGCCTACTATTGAACCAAGCTGAAGAGTTTTGACTCATTTTTCACAGAGCATGAGGTCTTATGAGATATCGTAGCGGGGGAAATAACGTCGGCCACCACGGGCATGTTGGTGGCTGGTTATCGCTTGGCAGGGTGAGGCGGTTTGTCGGACTCTGTTGTCTGGTATTTATTGTTACAGGGTGTGCTACGCTACCTAAGCGAGCGCCGCTTTCAGATAGTGATGCGGTTGATGTTCGCAAGAAATTCAAGGTTATGTTGAATGATCAGCGGCAGTGCCCGGCTTCGTTTGATAGTGATGTCGTTGTTACTATCAATAACCTTGTATGGTCCGGGACCATTTCCGGGTACCTGAAGGCTATGGCTCCGGCCTTTATTCGTTTTGAAGGGATTAATCCCTTAGGCTTGACCGAGGCTATTCTGGCAGTTGACGGAGAGAATTTTACCTATGTCTCGGTTCGGGACCAGCAGGCCTATGTTGGTCCTCTTAATGCCGATTTGCTCAATCGTTACGCACCGGAAGGGTTGGCGACAGCGATGAGTTATTATTGGCTCTTGGGGCGGATACCGCCTGGCGCCCTGGGGATTGGCGAGGTCGGCCGCGACCAGGAAGGTCTGGGCTATTGGCTTGATTTGCGCTATGTCGAGGGCGGGAACCGTTCCATGATTCTGTACTCCCCTGAGCAGCAGTTGATTAAACGGCATTTGGTGCTGAATGGCAATGGGGGCATTGCTGTTGATCTGAGCTATGACTACCAGGGTTCCGAGAAGGCGGCCGATTGCCAATTGCCCGTTAAGATTATCATTCAAGGCCGCGGCAGTGGCAGCTTAACTCTTGGTTTCACCAAACGGTACCCGACTCCTTCCTTGGACCCTAGCCCGTTTTCAGTGACTCCTCCCTCTGACTATAAAAGGACTGTTGTTCAGTGAATATACGAGATGCTGTTTTACCCCTGGTAGTTAAGCCGAGCCGTTATTGTGGCAATGAATACAATGTAGTGCAGAAGGAGTGGCAGAGTGTCAGTTTGCGTATCGTTCTGGCCTTTCCCGACCTCTATGAGATCGGGATGAGCCATCATGGTCTGCAGATTCTCTATCACATTATCAACGGTAGGTCCGAGTTTCTGGCAGAACGGGTCTATGCCCCTGACCGTGACTTGGAAGAGGTCTTGCGGAAACTGGACAAGCCCCTGTTCGCACTTGAATCAGGACGACCTCTTGCTGAGTTTGATATTGTCGGAATTACTTTGCCGTATGAACTCTGTTACAGCAATATTCTGACCATCCTGGATCTGGCCGAGATTCCCTTGTACAGCCGCGACAGGAAGGATGATCATCCTTTGATTATCGGCGGCGGTCCTTGTGCCTTCCACCCGGAACCGGTAGCTGATTTTTTTGATGCCATCCTCCTTGGTGATGGCGAGGAGGCGATCCTGGCTATCGCTGATCTTGTGCGAGCAGGCAAGGAAAAGGGTCTGGGGCGGAGGGAGATATTGCAGTTTATGTGCCGAATCCCCGGCATGTATGTGCCCAGCCTCTTTGAACCGCACTACCATGAGGATGGTCGTCTGTCTGCCATAACGCCGCTTCTGCCGGAGTATCAGTCCGTCCGTCGGGCTGTAATTGCCGATCTGAACCAACAACCAATTATAGATAAACCGCTGGTGCCTTTGAACAGGATTGTCCATGACCGCTTGGGGCTTGAGCTTGCCCGTGGCTGTACTCGTGGCTGCCGTTTCTGTCAGGCCGGAATGATTTATCGACCCGTGCGTGAGTTGCACCCTGATCAAGCGATGGAGCGAGCCTGCCGCGGCATTGCTTCCAGCGGCTTTGACGAGTTGGCGCTCTTGTCTCTCAGCACTGGTGATTACTCTTGCCTCGCTCCGCTCCTGGTCCGGTTGATGGACCATTTCGCAAAGCAACGGGTTTCAGTATCTATGCCATCGATGCGGGTCGGTACCCTGACTCCTGAGATTATGGAACAGGTAAAACGGGTGCGCAAGACCGGATTCACCATCGCCCCGGAGGCCGGGAGCGATCGTCTTCGACGGGTGATTAACAAGGGTATCACCGAGGATGATCTGCTGCAAACGGTACAGAGCGCCTTTGGTTTGGGTTGGAAGTTGATCAAGCTTTACTTTATGTATGGCCTGCCCTTTGAAACCGAGGAGGATCTGGCCGCCATTCCTACCCTGGTTGCTAAGGCCATGCACCTTGCCGGACGCAGTGGTCGGACGATTAATGTCAGCGCCGGGACCTTTGTTCCTAAGCCTCACACCCCATTTCAGTGGGAGCCGCAGCTTGGCATTGACGAGGCCAATCAAAAGACCGATTTTCTTCGGCGCACTCTGCCCCGTAACGCCAAGTTAAAGTGGAATGATGTCAAGCTGAGTTTTCTCGAAGGCGTGTTTTCTCGGGGAGATCGGCGCTTGTCCGCCCTGATTGAACGGGCTTGGCGAATGGGGGCTCGTCTTGATGCCTGGTCAGAACATTTTCAGCTCGCTCTGTGGCGACAGGCGGCAGAAGAGTGTAGTCTTGATCTTAGTTGGTATCTGCGTCGTCGGGGTCGTGATGAGATCCTGCCTTGGCAGCATCTGGATGCGGGGATCGATGCCGATTTTCTGACCAGGGAGCTGGACAAGGCCAAAGATGAGGCCTACACCCCGGATTGCCGTTATCATGGCTGCCAGCAGTGCGGCTTGTGTGATTTTAAGACCATCCGACCGGTGGTCTTTTCTCCTTCCGAACTGTCTCCCCCGTCGATTCACAATGAGTGTGAGGAGCCGCTCCGAGGTCAAGGATCTTTTTATTATTGGATTGAGTATCAACGTCATGAACAGGCCAGGTTTCTTGGGCACTTGGAGCTGCTCCAGGTTATCTTTCGGGTCTTGAAGCGGGCCGGAATGCCGGTGCTCTTTTCTCAAGGGTTTAGTCCATCGCCTAAGGTCTCGTTCAGTCCGGCCCTGTCTGTAGGGACAGAGAGTCTTGCCGAATACTGTATTGTTGAGACCGGAGCGCCGTTGCAGGATCTTGAAGATTGGCGGCAGCGGCTGATGGCCCAGACGCCACCGGGGCTGTCCGTGACCTCTCTCTCTCTTGGCGCGAAGACGCCTCCTGCTCAGATTGCGGTTGATTATCGGATTACTCTTGCCAAACCCTATCCTGCCGACAGCGTTGACAACTTTTGTGCCAGTGACCACTATCCGATCAGCGTGGTGCGTAAAGGCAAAAAGCGGGAACTTGATGCCCGGCCAATAGTGGCGGGCATGTGTATGGTGGACCCGAGCACCGTTGAAATGACCATGATGGTTGAGGCTGCCAAGGTAGGGGTTAAGCCGCAGGAGTTGATGGTCAAACTCTTTGGCATTGAGGCGGATGAGATCCCACAGACAAGGATACTTAAGTTGGCTTGGCGCGCGCTTTCGTAAGAACGTCAAAGCTCCAACTCACTGTTTTTTTCGTTAGGGCGAGGCAACAAAGTATAAAAGGCCTTGTCCGTGTTTCGGTTTACGGAGCCATGGGGTTTATCGGGTGGTGGAGATATGAAATTTTCGGAGTTGTTAACCACTAGGCAGAGTGTGAGAAAGTATCAGGATAAGCCGGTGGAGGAGGAGAAAATCGCTCAATTGATCGAAGCGGTCCGTCTCTCTCCCTCTGCCAGTAACTCTCAGCCTTGGAAGGTCATTATCGTTAATGACCCTGTGGTAAAAGATAGGGTGGCCAGAGCGACCTTCAGCTCCATCGTTTCTTTTAATAAGTTCGTTCCTCAAGCCCCGGTCCTTGCCGTTTTCACTATCCAAAAGCCTAAGCTCATTACTCAGATCGGCGCTCGCTTGAAAGATCGTGAATTTCCGTTGATCGATATTGGTATTGCTGTCGAACATTTTTGCTTACAGGCAGTAGAGTTGGGGTTGGGGACCTGCATGCTCGGCTGGTTTGACGAAGAGGCCATTAAAACGTTGCTGCATATCCCATTAAAGATCAGGATCGGCCTGCTGGTTACCTTAGGCTATGCCGTAGACGGCTATCCGCTTCGTAAGAAAATACGCAAAGACCGAAGCGAGATGTGCAGTTTTAACCGTTACTAGTGAGGTTAGGTAGCTAGGCGCGGACGGTTTTTTCCGTAGCCACCAGGGTTCACTTTCTCTATTAATCGGTATTGCTAATGCGACGATCAACACAATCAATACTTCTGTCAGCTCTGGTATTTCTAGGTGCTGGGCATTTTAGTGGTTGTGCTCCTGCATGTTATGCTTCATCTTAATCCTGTTGATAACGTTCGGGTCTGCGGTAAAAGGTAACGATGTCGGTTTAGGTGGGCAAGGAAGGTGGAGCGAGTCTGTGAATGGGGTCCCTCGGAGACTTAAATTATAGGCATGAACCATTAAGGTCTCCAGATTGACTACGTCCTCAATATTATAAGCCAATAACGTTTCAAGAGCTTTTCTGTCCCCTGTCGATTTATATTCCTGCCACAGCAGCACGGCAAAATATCCATCGACCCCATTAAGATTTCCTCGGTCGAGTCCAAGCTGTTTCTCGCAACTTTTCAGTCCCCCACGATACCCAAGGTTTCGTAGGACATAACGTAGATCAATATGTGCCTTGTTAATTTTTCGCGCGAAGGAATGTTCAAGGAACGGGATGTCGAACGTCTTGCCATTATAGGAGACAAGGACATCGTATCGGTCGACATCCTCAATAAATGATTCCAGGTTCTCACCATTGATATAGTAGCGTATTTCGCTCCCATCATAGGTGGCAATAGTGGTTATCTGGTCCTGACATTCACTAAGGCCTGTGGTCTCTATGTCCAGGAAAACAGTTGTATGCCGGAAGTGTGGGAATAAGCGCCAGTGCTGATTGACGTTCAATAAATCATAGAAATACAGAGGGTTATTGTTGAGGTGTTGCTGTGACTCCTGGAGATGTTTTTTGATGATAGAGATTTTACTTGGAGTTAATCGAATAGGGCCTGGTTCTTTGAAATCTTCCCAGGAAGTAAGGCCTGCCTCCCAGAATCGTTTTTCGCTCTTAAGGCCTATGCCTGGTATATGACGAAAGGTATGTGTCAGCATTAAAGTCCTGAAGGTAATATCTACAACTGTTGGTTATGGAAATGGGGAACCGGGAACAATGCCGGTTGGTCTGTTGAGCTATTTCCCAGGAGAAGGGGGATCATTTCCGAGAGTGTGAATAAAGGCGGTGCTATAGTAGGCGATGAGTGAGCAGGTAACAATGAGGAATTTTCCCCTTGTTATTTGCTCGTAAAGCTTGCCATAATAAAAGGAAAAATGCATGATGCATGTAGGCATTGTCGTTGCCCAAGCGGCAGTGTGTTGTTGTCCGCCAGGTGCCGAATACTCGTAATCTCAACTATCAGGAGCGTTAATCATGAGTAAATCTCAGGACACTAAAAAAGCAGTCAAGAAGGAACCGGCCAAGACCATGAAGGAAAAGAAAGCCGCCAAAAAAGTCAAAAAGAGTGAAAAGACTAAGTTTAAACCGCAATGACAGTCCGAAAGTTGGTGGGCAGGGCAGTCGCAAGGGGCGAGGCGTAAAATCAGGGGATATCCAGTCAGTCCGCAATTCGATTGCTCGGCACTCCTCTGAAGATGATCGACAAGCACCCTAATCCCGCCCACCTTCTGCTTGCCCTCGCTTCTTGCGGGTTATAAGAAGTTTGACGTTACCATTAAATCAGGTTGTTAGAAATAATTGTAACTGCTCAGGTTGTCGGTTTACGGTTGACAGTTGACGGTTGACAGTTGACGGTGATTGGGGCCTGCCAATGGATGAGGACACACTGACATTGAGTATCATACGATGATTTATGACTAATCATAATTCTTTTAACCGTAAACCGATACTGATTACCGTTAACCTGTGTAGTTACCATATATCTTTAATAACTCGACGAATAACTGACACTAAAACATAGGGTTACAGGCGTAGAGACGCTTGGACACTGTGGTGAAAAAAAAGGTTATGAGAAAATCTCACAACCATCAGGCAAACTCCACCCGGTTTCTGCCCTTGGTCTTGGCCCGATATAGGGCTTGATCGGCCTGATGGATGACCTGATCTGCGGTGTCGATTTTGGCAATCGCCTCCTCGGAGAGACTGACTGCCCCGATGCTGATTGTTATCTGTAGAGGATCAGAGGCTTCCAGCTGAATCACGTGAGAGCCAATCAAAGTCCTGAGTTTTTCCGCTAGGATTCTGGCGCCATCAGCTCCGGTCTCCGGGAGGAACTGGACAAACTCTTCTCCTCCGTACCGAGCCACGGTGTCGGAAGTACGGCAGTTACTCCTCAGCAGGATTGCCACTTCTCGTAAGACCAGGTCACCGGCCAGATGCCCATAGGTGTCATTGACTATCTTGAAAAAATCGAGATCAATCAGCAGACAGCTGATCGGATACTGGTGACGTTTGGCCCGGCTGATCTCCTCTTGGAGCTTGGAATAAAAATATCGTCGGTTGTAAAGTCCGGTTAACTCGTCGGTTATCGCCATTTCAGCGATTTTAGCCTGAATTGTGGCGAGGCGTATCATCAGGCTGTGGATGAAGAAGTAGATAGTTCCCAGCAGGACCGAGACGGTGGTTATAAAAAGACCGATCAGGATATAGCGGTTGATGTTGAGCGCTCGCTGTACATCCATCATGTCAAAGGAGACGCTGATCCCGCCTCGAACATCTCCGATTTTATAGCCTTGTTGCGCGTGGCACTGGAGGCATGACTCTTCGACGAACAGGGGAGCCATGTAGCGGAAAACTAATGAGTCTCCGTTCTGTTGCCTGGTGGTAGCCTCTATTTCCCCTTTTTCGAAGGAATTGAGAGCTGTTGTTTCGAAATCATCCGGAGTGTTCTGTGGATTCAGGGGAGTCAAGCTGGTGATGTGAAATTGGAACGCCCCGTTTGGGTCTTTTTTAGCTAATTCTGAAATTTCTCTAGTCATCAAGGCTGGGTTTTTCTTGGTGTAGGTTTTGCCGTCCACCGTCTGGATATCTGGGGCGATCAAGTAGGGATTGGAGGCTATGCCCGGTGTCTTTTCGATATAGACTCCGCCGTAGCCTGCATTCCAGCGACGGGTCAGGATGATATTGTTGAAGTGGGCCTTGGCTCTGATCGTCAGTCCTGTTTCAACCAAGCGTTTGTTGTTGAGGAAAAGGCCGATGAAAATGCTAAGGATGCCTAGAAGGATGACCAGGCTGATATTGATGGCGAAGGTCTTCCAAACTTTTTTGTCGGCAAATTCTGAAAATGGCATGTGATATCTAGACCAATAGTGTGGTGGGAAGCTGATGGGCATACCGTGACTGGCGCTGCTGATTAGTCGTGTTCACTCGGGGGTGAAAATACTGATAATCAGGAAGAGTACGGTCCTTTACCCCGGCTGTGCCCAGCAGATCATCATACCTCTGACATGCTTAAGTCATATGGTGATGCTAAGACATAATTCGAATTTTTTATGAAAGTCAATCTCTTAAAAATTCTCGCCTGAATGGGTAATTGTACTGAAAGATCTGTCAATGGCGGAATATTCATTATAAGATTTTGCATGGGCGCCTAAATACCTGGTATGTCCGAGGTCGAGGCCCTGTGCTTTGAATTTGGTGCAAGGTTTATCGTCTGCCGCGACTGGTCAAAAAACGATCCAGTTGATTGGCAAAGGCCTGCCGGTCACTCTGGTTCAAGGAAGAGGGGCCTCCTGTCTCGATCCCGGTTTCCCGCAGTTCACTCATGAAATTACGCATGCTCAGCCGTTCCCTGATCGTCTCTTCCGTATAGAATTCACCACGGGGATTGAGGGCAAAGCCACCTTTGTCTATCACTTGGGCAGCCAAAGGGATGTCTGCCGTGATCACCAGGTCTCCTGGTTGAAGGCGCTGGACTATCCGGTTGTCTGCCCCATCAAATCCGTGAGGAACGATTATGGCTTTAATGTACTTTGATGACGGAGGGCGGAGTAATTTGTTTGCCACCAGAGTCATCGGGGTTCGAACCCTCTCGGCGGCACGATAAAGAATCTCTTTAATTGTGTTGGGGCAGGCATCGGCATCGACCCAGATGTGCATATTTTTCTCCTGCGCGTCATAATAACCGGACATTAACTGATCAATATTCTGGGATGTTTATCAAGTTCATTTTTTGGTGTCCAGGGAGAGCTTGGTTGATGGTTCACACTAGTCACTTACTGATAAAATTTTGTCAGTATAGTTAATTCTATTGATGATTGTTTTCTGCTGTGATCAAATGAACTGAGTATTGTACCTGAGGTGAGGGTCGCAGTCTAATAATTTTAGCTAGAAGACAATTCATGGTTCCCTTTTTATCTTCAGCATAATGAGCCAAGCGATGGTAAACGATTGCAGGGCACCCCATCTGCTTCGCAGTCTCGCTACGTTCGCTTAGTTGTCATGGGGTTGTTCACATACCGAAGTATAGCTCGCAGCCCCATTTCGCGCATCTGGGGTGCCCTGCAATCGCTTACAGTTCTGAAGTAGAGCGTAGTTTCTAGTCGTTACCCCGTGATCACTTACAAGCGATGAGTTTTTGGCATCATTTTACTCAAACAAGGAGGCAGTTATGAAAAGAGTATGGATTTTGACGCTTCTCTCGTTGGTTTGGTTGACGGCTTGTGCTGTTGTCCCTGCCCGGCACGGTCATGGTCCTGATGGAGTGATGGTTGTGCCCCTGCTGCCCTCTGTTGTGGTGCTGGATGTAGAGCCGTTCTATTTTTACAGTGGCTTTCACTATCATTATCTAAGAGACAGGTGGTACTATTCAAAGTCAAGGCGTGGGCCTTGGTTTGACTTGCCAAGAGGGCACTATCCCAAAGAGGTTCGCTTTAAGGAGAAACATCGGGATAAATATCGAGACATAGACAAACGAAGGGATAAGGGCAGGGATCGGGACTAGAGGTTGGTAGCTGGGGAGGTCGGGCCAACTGACTCATCATCAGTAAGAATCACAACGCTCATAGCTTTAAGTTCTATGCGCAAGTTTCCATAGTATCGTCACTTAAATTACTTACATGAGGAAGAAGATATGAAAACAAACACCCTGTTTGATTCGCTCTCCATCGGAAATCTTCGTTTGAAAAACAGAATTGTCCTGGCTCCGATGACGAGGGGACGCGCAGGAATAGAGCGTGTTCCAAATGAGTTGATGGCTGAATATTATTACCAGAGATCATCAGCAGGTCTTCTGATAACCGAGGCGACGGTGGTCTCACAGCAGGGAGTAGGCTGGATTGATTCGCCAGGGATTTATACCCATCAGATGGTCGAGGGATGGAGGAAGGTCACGGAAAAAATCAAGCCCACACATACTCCTATCTTTCTTCAGCTTTGGCATTGCGGGAGGGCTTCGCATAGTGATTTTCATAATGGTGAGCTTCCTGTTTCAGCTTCAGCCGTGAAACTTAATGGAGAGAACATCCACACTCCTTTTGGCCGTAAGTCGTATGAGACGCCACGGGCTTTGTCTGTGGACGAGATTAAGGCAACTGTGGATGATTTTCGTCAGGCGGCGATCAATGCTAAGGAGGCTGGTTTCTCAGGAGTAGAAGTCCATGGCGCCAATGGCTACTTAATCAATCAATTTCTTGACTCGAAAACGAATCAGCGTACCGATCAATACGGTGGCAGTCTTGAGAACAGATTCCGGTTTTATAAGGAGGTGCTCGACGCCGTGTTGGAGGTATGGGCGCCTGAGCAGGTAGGTGCCCGCATTTCACCGAATGGTGTATTTAACGATATGGGCAGCCCGGACTTCAGAGAAACCTTTCTGTATGTGGCACAAGAATTAAACAAATTTAACCTTGGCTATTTGCATATAATGGATGGCCTGGCCTTTGGTTTTCATGAGCAGGGTGAGCCAATGACCCTAGCTGAATTCAAACCGGTTTATCAAGGAGTGGTAATCGGTAATTGCGGTTACACTAAGGAGATGGCGGAGCAAAGAGTGGCAGAGGGTAATGCCGATCTGATAGCCTTTGGCAGGCCTTTTATAACTAATCCTGATTTGCCCGAACGTTTTCAGCATAATTGGCCTCTTAATCCTGCCGAGGATATGTCTCGGTGGTACAGTCCGGGCAGTGATGGGTACACGGATTATTCCCCTTTTAAACAGGTTTGATCCGGTTACACCGAAATTCAAACATACGCCTGGCGGGTCCTGCGCAGGGCCATGATCCGGTTGCCAATGTTTTATCGATTCATCAAGAAAATTGAATGAGGGGATGTATGAAATTTAAGGATCAACTGAACAGGATCAGGGCCCACCTTATGAGCCTGGATGACCAGCCCTTGGGCAAGGCAGCGCTGGTTATTATCCTGTTTCTCGATATCTTCATCCTGACAGCCATCTTCAATGGCCTTGATGAGCATACCAGGCAACTCTCCTCTCCTGACGACTATATCCCCACTGCCTGTCGGGAGATCGTTATCGACCGTCACTGGAACCCTACCAATCGTATTGACAATCTTTCTCAAAGAATCATCTCATTCAGCGCCAATTATTATCAGAGTGCAGAGAAGAAGAGAGGGCGGCATGCGGTTTGTGTTCCCTACCTTGATCTCTTGGATCAAATTCAGAACGATAAGGCGTTGGTCCGTCTCATTGAGGACCGCACTAAGTTTGCCAATGAAGTAAAAGAACTCCAGCGAAGGATTGGTAATCAAAAAGGTGTGTATGATACTTCTTTGCTGGAAACCATCGCGCAGGAGCAGGAGAGCCAAACGGAAGTTGGTGCGACTAAAAAAGATTTTCAACACAACGCAACCGCCCTTGATCGTCTCAGCAATCAGGTCTCATCCTTGGATCAGACTATCAATGGGGATTCTCGAGTCAAGGCACTATGGGAACAGATTGATGGATTGCATGAACAGGGCCGGCAGGAACTGATCTCTGATCTGCGAAGGTTGAATTTTTGGCACCCGGTAAAGGTGCTGGGGATGCAGATGATCTTCCTGCTGCCGTTGTTCCTGGTGTTTTATGTCTGGAATAGCGCGAGCATTAGGAGATCCCGAGGGGTTCAGACCCTGGTCTCCTCCCATCTGTTGGTAGTCTCATTTGTTCCGATTCTCTGCCAGCTCATCGAAACTGTGTACAGCATCATCCCCAAGAAATTACTGAAGACGCTTATTGAGCTGTTGGAATCACTCAAGCTTGTGGCGATCTGGCATTATCTTGTCATTGCTCTTGCTGTGGTAGCTGCGCTGTTGCTGATCTATCTCTTTCAGAAGAAGCTTTTTTCGCGCGAGAAGCTTCTTGAACGCAGGATCATGAAGGGGGAGTGTCAGCGCTGTGGTAAGGGGTTGCCCTTTGGCGCGTCCGCCTGTCCGTTCTGTGGCTTTGCGCAATGGCGACCATGCAGCGCCTGTGGTAAACTGAGGCATGTCTATGGCACTTATTGCCAGGAGTGTGGGGTGCGGGCGGCAGAGTGAGTTGGTCCAGTATGAGATGTAAAGCTTCGGGCGGAATGAGGGTCAGTTGTGGCATCTACTCTGGCCCCGAATCTGTCAATTTATCTCGACTGATGGGGTTGTGGTAATTTTTTGGGTTCACAACGAGCTGAGGTGTGCTGTACTATAGTATAGTTCATCAAGATGGAATTCCAGCAGACCTTGGCAGGGCGCGAAATTCCATTCTGATTGAAGAATGTCACCGTCATCTCCTGATGCCAATTTCTTTTGGGAGCGCCATGAATCAGAAAGCCGCCTTTATCGTTGGGTATTGTCTGTTGTTGTTTTCCTTTAGCGTTCAGACTGTTGCGGCCAGTTCGGTTGCGACCGATCCTTTTGTCCTCGGCAAGCAGGCCTTTCAGGGCCAGGATTACAGCACTGCCGTTCGGTATTTTCAACTGGCGTTTATCGATGACCCTGCTAATATCGAGATCAGTTTTTATCTTGGGCTTGCGGCCACCGAGGCTGGAGAGTATGAGACTGGGGTTATGTCGTTTGAGCGGATACTGATCATGCAACCGGGTGCGATGCGGGTGAAACTTGAACTCGCCCGTTGTTATATGCGTCTAAGGTCCTTCGAGTCTGCCAAGCAGTATTTTTATGAAGTTCTTGCTGGCAATCCGCCTCGAGCTGTGCGGATAAATATTGATAACTACCTCTCAGCCATTGCCGCAGCCGAACGGCGGCACTTTTTCAGTGGTACGGTCTCTGCCGGAATCAGCTTTGACGACAACATCCGTTCGTCCCCCGGGGACTTTCTGTTTACCTCATTTGATGGGTTGAATTTTGTCACTCATGACCTGTCGGCTCCCTCGCAATCCGACTATTACACTACCGCCAGCGTGGTGGTGAGCCATATCTATCGCAGGGAGGGTAGCCCTTTTGCCTGGAAGACTACGGCCACTACCTTTAATAACCTTTATGGCGACTATCATGATTTGGATGTCAACCTGTTTGGTCTTAGTACCGGACCTGCCTATGAGACACCCACGGCATTGTACGAGGTCCATGGAATGTTTCATGATCTGCTGGTCGAGCATGATCCGTATATGCGGCCAATGGGTATTGGTGGCTCGGCGATAGTCAGTTTGAGTTCGAAGCTTATTGCCAGCGCTACCACGACTCTTCAGGAAAAACGATATCAGGAGGACAGTAATTCGGTAAAGGATGCGACAACCTTTACCCTTGGTCTCAGTCCGATACTCATGCTTGGCAATAACAGGATTACCGTCAGCCTGGGTCATGAGCAGGAAAGGGCCGATGCCGATTATTGGAGTTATAACCGGCGTGCTTGGGGGGGGCGGTATGACCGGGTTCTGCCCGTGGATTTTACCGCCTTTGCCGGGTTCAACCGCCAGAGGACAGAGTATGGGGCCATCAAGCCCGGCGATGTCAGTCAACGTTTAGATAGAGTAAGTGACTTCTATTGTGGGGTCACGAAACTATTGTGGCAAGCAAAAGGTAGGAGGCAGAATCTCCTTGGACAGTTGAGCTACACCTACACCGAATCCGACTCTACTGTCAGCGTTTATGACTATCGAAAAAATGTATCTGTAGCGATGTTCTCCTATGGGTTCTAACGAGAGAGGGACTGTATGATCCGGCTTCTATTCTTGATTGCCGCTCTTGCTGGTATACTGTTTGATGTTGCAGGCGCCTTTGCCGTCAGTCCTGACTCTGCGGCCATTGCCACGGTCGTGGCGGTAAGGGGGCAGGTCACAGCCACCACCCCGCACGGTGTGGTTAGGACGCTTGTGATAAAAGGCCCGGTGTTTGAGGAGGATATCTTGCGCACCGGGAAGCAGGGAAGGATCCAACTGCTGTTTCGTGATGCCTCAATCATCAGTCTTGCTTCCGATACCGAAATGATACTTGCAGAGTATCATTGGGATCAGGAGGCTAAGACCGGTAAGATGAAGACTAGGGTGAAAGAGGGGACCTTTCGGGTCATGGGTGGTGCGTTAACGAAATTTGTTCCCCAAAATTTTACTACCGAAACCCCCACGGCCACTATTGGGATCAGAGGATCCATGTACGCAGGAACGGTGAGGGGAAATTCTCTTTCCGTGGTTTTCCAGGGCGGCAAAGGGATCGATATCACCAATGCCGCTGGGACGGTTGCCATTACCACGCCGGGTTTCGGCTCCCAGGTCAGTAGCACCGACCAGCCCCCAAGTCCGCCTAAGAAGTTGAGTGGGGCAGAGCTTGGTATCTTTAACGAGACTATGACCGGTACCCCGCCGGAAGAGAAGCAGACCGGTAAGTCGGACCAAGAAAAAACTCCAATGAAGAAGAAGCGAGAGGTCGGTGATAAGACCCCGGCAGGGAAGAAGGAGATGAACGAGGCGCCGAGTGCCTCCTCCACGGCCCTGGCCAGTGAGATGGCGCTGAAAGATCTCTCTGGCCAGGAGTTAGGAGTGGATTCCGTACCTCCCCAGCTAACAACTGCTTTGCCGGTTCCTGTTCCGGTGCCGCCGGTCCTCTATGAACCTAAGGATAATCCGGATAATTTGCCGGTTATTCTGCCGCCAGCCGTTCCCGTTCCCCCTAGAGACGGTATTTCCGGCTATAAGGGTACATTTAAGGGAATTTCCACTCCAGACCTCGGGGCGATTGGCGGGGACTTTTTGATGGAGGTTAACTGGCACAGTGGCAAGGCTGTCGGGGGCATGAAGGATCAGACAACTCCCTACGGGGGACCGGTCTTCTTTTTTGGAACGGTCAAAGATGCCAATCTAACCGATATTCATATCTTCGGCAGTGATGCCGGGGACCCACCAAGTTCAACGATCCCAACAAGCCTGACTGATGGGGTTTCGCTCTTGTCTGGTGCCGGAACGGGCGGTTTTGCCGGCACTCAGGTTGAGAGCTTTACTGCCAGTGCAACAGGCGGGGAGTACAGCCTGCGCATCCCGGGAACCCCTTTGGTTTCACAATGGGAAGTGACGGTCTCCGCCGCTCGGGGACCTCAGGATCCGCTTGATCTCACTTCACTCAAGGGGACATCACTCTGGTCTGGGTTTGCCGTGGGCGTCTCCGAGAATGTGAATGGGCCTGATGTCGAACGAAAGCTTTTCATGAATACTGTCGCCGACGGCATTGACGAAGAGTTTATCCTGGCAATCGATAGAGACTTGGGCACTATTACCGGTCGGTTTAAAGCACCTCAACTTAACCGGATGTCAACGGCCACCTCTAGCACCACCACCCTTGGGTCTGTTATCGGTTCCAACTTTGGCGGTCTGGAGCTGGAAATCGGCGGTAGCCATGGCTCGGCCTATGTTTTAGATGATGCCATGATGGCGATCATCGGCTGCTCCGGCAACTGTATCAATGATGATAGCACATCGACACCTGTATTTAATGTTGGTCTTACCCCCTATGGTAACTACTTGGTTACCGAGGTTCCTGAACGACAGTTTTCCGATTACGTCAGCTGGGGCCATTGGGAGATCACCCATCAAGAGCCGGATGGGCCGGATATGGTGGATACGGTCGACGATATGTATCACACCCATGTCCCTTACTCCCTGTGGATTGCGGGGCAGAGAACTCCAGCAAGCTTTGTTGATTCGTTGCTCAATAAGACGACCTTTGTCGGTCATTACTCAGGGAGGGCCCAGGGGCAAGTGATCGATTCAATGAATCATGCTTCCCCGCTGACCAATGGCCGAACCAATCTGGCCATTGATTTTGGCCAAGCTTCTGTCGTCTCGGCAGTTACCGGGGCCTTGTCCTTTGACGAGGTTACTTTGAGCATTAACTCGGCGGCATCGCTGCTTACTGGGCAAGGATTCAAGGCGAGCATTGTTAACCCCGGTGTCATCGACAGCGCTGTTAATGGGGTATTCTATGGACCAACAGTCAATGCCATCGGCGGAAATTTCCAGGCCGAACTCAGTACCCAGCGATACCTTGGGATCTTTGGTGGCAACTTGGTCAACGGTCCTGCCCGTTGAGCTTTGATATTTTCCCCTTCCCTGGCGGGTGAGCTATCAGTACCCGCCATAATCTCTTCTTCCTGTGCTAACGGAATGTGCTTTCATGCTCAGAGCCAAGAATTTGTATCTCGCGGTATCTTCTCCGTTTGCAACCGGTTGTCTGGTTGTGGTTGCGGCCTGCCTTGTTTTTTACTCCTTTGGGGGAGTTAAGCCCCGATTCCTTGAACAACTCGATAACCAGATCACCGATGTCATGTTTCGTTGGCGTGGCCCGCATCCCAGCAGCGGGTCGGTGGTGGTGGTCGATATTGATGAGAAGAGTCTGTCGCAGATCGGTCAATGGCCCTGGCCCCGAACAGAGGTGGCCCGTCTGCTTGAGGCTATTGCCGGCCAAGGGCCTAAAGCCATCGCTATGGATATCGTGTTTGCCGAAGTCGATCGGACTTCTCCTCGCTATGGGCTGGGTGAGCTTGAGCCGTTTTTGGTTCAGCGTTTCAGCCTTGAGGAGATCAACGACCTCAAGACTGATCAACGCTTTGATCATGATGCAACCCTTGGTGGTGTTGTTGCCACAACCCCAACCATTCTCGGGTATGTGTTTCAATGTTCTGACGATGGACTCAAAAATCCGGCAAGCGTCCCTTTTCCCTCTATTAATCTCTCTCTCGAGCCGAAAGAGATCAACTTCGCGGACCTTCCTCTGCGTAAAGCCTATCGGGCGATTGTCAACGTGCCTGCGGTGGCAATAGCTCAGTCGGAAGGGTTTTTCAATGTGATCCCCGATCCGTCAGGGACGGTTAGAAAAGTTCCGTTATTCATGGCCTATGATGGGATTCCATACCCCTCGCTGGCACTTGAGGTGGTGCGAATGGGGCTTGATGTCAGTTCCGTAACGATTTACGCCACAACGCATAGCCGAGGTCGTTTCCCTCTCCTGGGAGTCAGCGTGGGCAGCCATTTTATTCCTACTGATAGCGCAGGTCAGTTGACGGTTAATTTTCGTGGGCCTGGGAGATCATTCCCCTACTATTCAGCCGGGGATGTTCTTAACGGCAGAACTCACAGTTTCAAGGACAAGTATGTGCTGATCGGCACGTCGGCAGCTGGGCTTCATGACCTTCGGGCGACCCCATTCGGCACTGTAGTTCCTGGGGTAGAGATTCATGCCAGTGTTGTTGATAATATCCTGAATGGCGACCCTCTGCGGCATGATATCTACACCGAGATTGGCTTGACCTATACAGTGATTATCGCCGGAGGGGTAACTCTTGCGGCGCTGTTGGCCTATTCTAGTCCTTTGATTGGTGGTCTGGGGGGGATGGCGCTGATTGTTTTCACCTTGGTGTATGGCACTTATCACCAACTTTTCTTACAGGGAGTTGTGGTGGGGGTGAGTTATCCCTTGCTGACCCTTTCCTCAGTGTTTGTCGTGGTCACCTTGTTCAACTACTGTATCAAGGATCGGGAGAAGCGATTTATCCAAGGTGCCTTCAGTCATTATGTCTCACCTCAAGTAGTCCAGGAGCTTGTCGATGCCCCGGAAAAACTCATTCTAGCGGGTCAAGAGCGGGAACTGACGGTATTCTTTAATGATATCCGTGGGTTTACCTCTATTTCTGAAAGCATGGCCTCGCCGGAGCTTGCCCGTTTCCTTAATGAGTACTTGAGCGCCATGAGTGATATTATCATGGCGCATCAGGGGACTGTGGATAAGTATATCGGTGATGCGATTATGGCGATTTGGGGAGCACCACTGCCGGACCAAGAACATGCGGTTCATGCCCTTCGGGCGGCTATGGCGATGGGTGATGCCTTACGGAAGCTTCAACCGGAGTGGAGCAAAAAGGGTCTGCCGGCAATCGAGATTGGTGTTGGGATCAACACCGGACGAGTGAGTGTTGGTAATTTCGGCAGCACCCAGCGTTTCGATTATACGGTGATCGGTGACAACGTCAATCTTGCCTCTCGTCTTGAGGGTCTGAATAAAATCTATGGCACCAGCATTTTACTTAGTGAGCCTACCTATGAAGCGGTTAAGGGGGCTTTTTTCTGTCAGTTAGTCGACAGGGTTCGGGTTAAAGGGAAGGATCGTCCGGTAGCCATCTATCAACCTCGGTGCGAGGGGGAGCCTTCGACTAAGATCCTTGAGCAAAGCAAGAAGTTTGAGGAGGCGCTCGGGTATTATCAGGGTCAGAACTTTTATCAAGCCCGGGCAATCCTTCTGTCATTGCAGCAGGAGGAGCAGTCGCCTATGTATGATCTGTATCTTGGTCGAATCGATGCCTTTCTGTTCGATCCACCCCCACCTGACTGGGACGGGGTATTTACTGCAACGAGTAAATAGGCTTGAGTGGTTTGGTTTGCATTAAAGATATTTGAAGGAGGATGTCTCAATGGTTACCGTGCGCAAAGTTTGTAAAGTTTTTACTGGCAAGCCAACCATTGAAGGGGATGGAGTTCACTTGAAAAGAGGATTTGGATTCAGTGAGGCGCCGGAGTTTGATCCTTTTCTGCTCTTTGATGATTTCCGTTCTGACACCCCAGCTTACTATATCAAGGGGTTTCCTTGGCATCCTCATCGGGGGATCGAAACGATCACCTATGTATTGAGAGGCGACGTAGCACACAGCGACAGTTTAGGTAACTCGGGGGTTATCAGTTCCGGCGATGTTCAATGGATGACTGCCGGGAGCGGGATTATCCACCAGGAAATGCCAAAAGGTGATAGTGAGGGGAAGATGTACGGATTTCAGCTCTGGGCTAATTTGCCAGCTCGGGATAAGATGATGGACCCGCGGTATCGAGATGTGGCAAGCACCCAGATCCCCGAGGTCAAACTGTCTAGTGGGGTGATAATTAAGGTTATTGCCGGGGAGGTCGCAGGAATTGTGGGGCCGGTGCAGGGTATTGTCATCGATCCGGAGTATATTGACGTTACTGTGCCAGCGAAGACGGAGTTCAGACATCCGGTGAAACCGGGGCATACCGTTTTTGCTTACCTTATCGATGGGCAGGGATCGTTTTGCGGGGAGAAAAAACCTGGTACCTGTGAAGTGGAGGAGAGCAGCTCGGGTAATCTTCAGCAACAATCATTTGGTGTTAATGGTGAGATTATTCTGTTTGGCGATGGTTCTGAAATTATGGTTTTTACAGAGGATCAGGAGGTGCGCTTCCTCCTTATTTCCGGCAAACCTATCGGTGAACCTGTCGCGTGGCGGGGCCCGATTGTGATGAATACCGCTGGAGAGCTACGAGCTGCCTTTGAGGAGTATGATCAGGGTACGTTCATCAAATTCAGGAGATGAAGGTAAATAACCTATGACCGTGAGGTTCGGACGAAATGGTCTCTGGGTAGGTAAGGAGTATTTTGGGTAATGCCGAGGAAGATGGTGACACTACCATAACCGTCAAATCAAGTTATTCAACCAAGAGGAGTGATCGTGGGCCACAGTGCTGATCCTGAATACGAATATCATAGCTTGCAACAACGGCTCTCCCAAAAAGTTCAGGCGAACCCTCATTCGCCGACCTTGATGAAAATCCTCCGCATTTTGTTTTCGCCTGAAGAGGCCCGATTGGCGAGAAAAATTCCGCACAACCTGACGTCGATTCCAGCTCTATCAATAAAACTTAATATTCCTGTCGATGAACTGAATGATAAGGTGACAGAACTGGCACGCCGGGGGGTGCTGTTCGATCTTGAATGCGATGGTCAGCGCTATGTTACTTTGCCGCCGGTTGTCATTGGTTTTTTTGAATTTGTTTTCATGCGGGCGCGGCCGGATATTTCCATGAAGGAACTTGCTTATCTGTTTGAACAGTATTTTACCGAGAATGATGGCGCCCTTGCCAAGTCTTTTTGGCAGGGGGAGACGCAGCTTGCCCGCACTTTTGTTCAGGAAGAGGTAATCCCAAGCAGATCGCATTCCGAGGTCCTTGATTGGGAAAGGGCAACGCATATCGTCTCCGCGGCAACGGTAATATCTGTTGGGCTCTGTCAGTGTCAGCATCTTGCTCAACATCATGGCACAGCTTGTGATAAGCCTCAAGAAGTATGCCTGTCATTTGATTATGCGGCTCAAAGTCTGGCCCGGAATGGCTTGACTAGATTAGTAACAAAAGATGAAGCAATGGGTATCTTGGCTCAATGCAAAGACGCAAACCTTATCCAGATTGGCGATAACGTACAGCGGAAAGTAAGTTTCATTTGTAATTGCTGCAGTTGTTGCTGTCATATGCTTCGTGGTGTCAAGACCTATAATCTTAACAAGGGTATTGTCTCTTCAAACTGGATCATGGAGGTGGATCGTTTCAAATGCACGGGGTGTGGGGAGTGCAGTAAGGTCTGTCCTCTTGATGCGATTAGAGTTGAGAAAGGCCTAAGCCACGAGAAGAAAAAACAATGGGCAGTGTTAAATGATGAGGTCTGTCTGGGCTGTGGAATATGCAGCAAGATTTGTAAAAGCGGTGGCGCAATGATGAAGCCTCGTCCGCACCGGATCCTGGCGCCGGAAACTATATTTGACCAGAGAGTGGCAATGGCAATAGAGCGCGGCAAGTTGGCGGATATGCTTTTTGATGATCCGGAAAAACTCGGTCATCGGGCCTTGGGGCGGCTAGTCAGTCTTCTTGAGAAAACAGCGCTTTATAAAACAGCAATGGCTTCGGAGTCGATTAAATTATCAGTTCTCAACCTGCTGGTCAAGGGAGCAAAGAAACAGGCGGGAGTTTTTGCCGATCATTTTTCGTGATAGTTTTTTAAGTGCGCAATGCCGATAGCTTAAGAGGAAAACCAAGAAAAAATTGAAGCGAAAAAAGTAAACGTTCACCAGGGGCACCGAAACTACAGGTAACCCCGGAACTGTAAACGTTCACCGGGTGCCCCAGATGCGCGAAAGCGGTCTGCGAAGTGTGCTAGTTGCACATAAGCAGGCCGCTAACAAAGCAGATGGGGTGCCCAGTGAACGTTTACCGAAAAAATGCGATTATTAAGTGCGAGGTTGTTCACATGGGGGTAGCTGCAGATATTGTCATTATTGTGGTTGCTGCTTTGTTTGGCGCGCTCATTGCCCAAAAGCTTAAGCAGCCGTTAATCTTAGGGTACATCTTTGCCGGAATTGTTGTCGGTCCGTATACGGGTGGGGTTACGGTCGGCGATATTCACGAAATTGAACTCTTGGCGGAGATCGGAGTGGCCCTGCTTCTTTTTGCGCTGGGGCTGGAATTTTCTATCAGCGAACTAAAACCGGTACGGAATATTGCTCTTTTTGGTACACCAGTTCAGATTCTGTTGACCATTGGAGCTGGCTATGTGCTTGGTAAATATATGGGCTGGTCTAGTGCGAGTTCATTATGGTTAGGGGCCTTAATCTCTCTCTCCAGCACCATGGTGACATTGAAAACACTTATGGGCAGGGGACTTATGGGGACACTTTCCAGTCGGGTGATGATCGGCATGCTCATTATTCAAGATCTCGCTGTCATCCCGATGATGATTATCCTCCCTCAGCTGAGCAACCCCAAGGCAGGTTTGCCACTCTTGGCCATAGCTGTAATCAAGTCCGTAATTTTTTTAGCGCTGATGTTTTATTTAGGTAGGAAGTTACTCCCGTGGTTGTTGGCACATGTTGCCCAATGGAACTCCAGGGAGCTTTTTATTTTGTCCATTACAGCCATAGGTCTTGGGATTGGGTATGCCACATATTTATTCGGACTCTCGTTTGCTTTTGGCGCCTTTGTTGCTGGGATGGTGCTCAGCGAGTCTGATTACGGCCATCAAGCGCTGAGTGATATTATTCCGTTAAGGGATATCTTTGGTCTGTTATTTTTTACATCGGTTGGGATGCTTCTGGATCCGGTATTTTTATTTGAAAATTGGATCAAGATTTTCTCTATCGTTTTGGCTATTGCAGTTTTTAAAGGGACAGTCTTTTGGGTGTTGGCGATGCTATTCGGATATATCAATATTGTGCCAATTGCAGTCGGGTTAGGGCTGTTTCAGGTAGGGGAGTTTTCCTTTGTTCTTGCACGGGTAGGACTTGAAACGAAGGCCATTGATCAAGATATATATTCGCTTGTTCTTGCCATTTCTGTCATAAGTATGGCGATTACCCCATTTGTTTCAACGCTTGCCCCTTCACTCTATCAGATAAGGAAAAAGTTATTTAAAAAGGAGTTATTGCAAACAGAAAATCTCCCTCATCATGGACTTAAAGATCATGTTGTCATTGCTGGTGGTGGGCGTGTGGGGCAACATATCGCTCAGGTTCTGACTCAACTTAATCTCCCTTTTGTTATTATCGAATTGAATCATCAGCGAATGGTTGAATGTAAGGGTGCAAAATTTCCAGTGGTTTTTGGGGATATGAGCCAACCAAATGTACTTGATGTTTCAAAAGTTCATTTGGCCAGGCTTTTGTTGATTACAACTCCATCAGTTGTGACCACTCAGTCCATCGTCAGACAAGTTCATCGTATTAAGCCGGAACTACATATAATTGTCCGGGCCGATGGCACAGAGCAAATGCGGGCGTTGTATGAAAGTGGGGTTTATATGGCCGTGCTGCCTGAGATGGAAGCAGGGTTGGAAATTGCTCGACAGGCGCTTCTTCACTTGGAAATCCCGGTATCTATCATTCAAAAATATACTGACGCGGTACGGCAACATCTTTACGCTCCAATTTACAAATCGAATAATAATCATCAACTCCTGACCAAATTTGATAATATAAAAAATATGTTGGAAATTTCATGGGTTACTCTTCTTGCTGATAGCCCTCTTATTAGTAAAAGCATTAAAGAAGCAGCCATTCGCACCAAAACCGGAGTTTCAATTGTTGGAATTATCCATGAAAAAGTTTTTTATTCCAATCCTAAAGTGGACTATTGCTTCCAGGAAGGTGATTTGGTGGCGATTGTTGGCAACCAACAAGAGCGGAATGGCTTTAAGAGGTTGGCAGAAGTTTGATTGATTCTGGTGTTGACTTAGGAGCCTGTCGGACTTAGGCATAAATCTACTGCAAATTCGTAAAACCGGCCCATATCTCCATGAATTTTCGTTAAATAGCCCTGCTATTCGTCTCAAACTCATGAATATCTGGTCACAATTTTACGAATTTTCGCTACGATTCTCTAAGTCCGACAGGCTCCTAGTGCCTAATTGTAGAAATGATCGATATTGCCACAGCCGTCACCCATGCGAAGGCCGGAATGAAGATACAAGGTGAAATATAATGGCATGTGATTTTGTCATTAAACACTAGCTGCTTTTTGAGGCCCTTTACGTGTCACGCCATCATTAGATGATTTTTTGCTTGGTGCTCAGGCTTTTTGTAATGGAGGTTGCCCATGAAAGTCATCGCAGCAGTTAACGGCCTGATTACCTCGGAAGTCGCGGCTTTTTATGCCTTGCGGTACGCAGCCGTTCACGGGTTTCCTCTCGTTCTGCTTCACGTAAAGAATTCCAAGGACAGTCTGGATGACGTAGAGCGAAGCATGGACGTTATCGAGGAGGCGGCTGAGATCGACAATGTCGTTACTGAAAGGGTGGTGCTGGGGGGGGATCCGATCAAGGCCATCAGGAGTTTTGTTGATGCCAATCGGGTTGATATCCTGTTTTGCAGCACTTCCAAGCGGTGTCGGTTTTTTGAAAAATCATTGCGGGAGCAGTTGGTTCGTTCTCCGCTTTCCGCCGATCTGGCGGTGGTGCAAGTGGTCCGGCTGGACACCCACTATTTGGTGCGGAATATGGTCTTGGCGATCCAGGAGGATAGGCTGTCGGTGAAGAAGTTTGCACTGTTTGCCTCATTTGCCAAGGCATATAAAGCCGCAACTGAAGTCTACAGTGTCACTCTGGTTGACGCCAAAAAACTGACGGAGTTGGATATTCCTCTTACCCGGTCGATGTTGCGTAAAATCAATGATCGTCTGTCCCATTATGTCAAGCTTGCCTGTTTTATGGATATTCCTCTTCGGATTAAGCATGCGGTTGCCCGAAACGAGATC